>JADYZQ010000054.1 GCA_020853015.1 Deltaproteobacteria bacterium | reverse complement strand
TGCCTAGGAATCCGAGAAAAGGAAAAGCAACACCAATGCCAGTCGATAATCGACTATAAACCTTTGAATCCATTGGACTGTGCTATCTATGCTCCGCCTCGAGCCCCTCTCTTATGAAAATTCGTGAAGCCCAAGGCCAGGCGGAATAAGCCCCCTCCGGATCCTATCAATAATAGGTCCCCCGAGGACGGGGCGCCGGGGTCTGGGATTTGCGGGAATTGGGATCCGCGGGCACGACCACGGTCGGCATGGACGCGGTGGCGGGCGTTGTAGCATCGACGTCGCCCGAGTTTTGGTTCGTCTGCCCTTCTGCAACGGCTTCGCAGGTCCTGGTGGGGACTTTCGGACGGTACTTATCCATACCCAACCATTGCTCCATCCTCAGGTAGTCCGCCTCGCTGAACCGATCGGTCCAAGTGCTGCGCGTCGCCAGGACCAAGAGGGCCTTGTATTCCTCGATGGTCCGCGGCCTGTGAAAACTCACGCTCTCCGCGGGGTAAACGGGCAACTGCAGGCAAGGGACGTTCTTCCGGGGAGATTGCGGCGGCGGTGTCGGCGCGGCGTCGACCCGCGCAGGGGCCCGAACGACGATGGGCTGCTCCGGCTCCGCTTGCGGGTTTTGGGCCGGAGCGGGCTGAGCCTGAACGGGTATCGGTTCCTCCTGCGCAGGAGGGGCAAAATAAGCGTTCACGTGAAAAGCGATGGTCATTTTTCCCTTACACTTTCTCTATCCCTGCCAAGAATATCGTCCCATCCGGCAGGCGGTTTCGACAAATCGTTCGGTTTTGAAGGTACTATTTATGGGACGAAACACGGCCCCGCCCACCGCGATAATCCCTTTGGTATGGGGCGCTTCAGCGGTGGAATTTCCCTCGCTTTGCCGGCCCCACCTTCAGATCGAGGAGCATTTCATGACCCCGCCCAAAATTTCCAATGTCAACATCGCGCCCTTGGACTCCCTCCATCTGGAGAATCTGCTTGGTATGGAGGTCCATCAAGCCGCCGAACAATTCCGCGGCACGGACCTCGTGTTGGACGTACAGACCGGCGAACTGAATCGCTTGCTGGCGGGCGGAAAAATCGAAACAACGAGCCTCGAGCAGGAAGCGGCATGGATCGAACTCCTGCGTTCTTCCGACGCCAACGGCGACAAATCGCTCGACTTGGAGGAGACCCAAAAGCTCATCTTCGCCAACCTGGCTCCGGAGCAGGCCGCCGCGATCGAAGTCGAGAAATTCCTGGGCAGCATCGATGACCTAATGAAGCTACGCTACGGGCCGCTTGCCGAAAACATGAGCGCCTTCGGCTCGGAGACCCGCTTCCAGCCGACGCTCGACGCGATCCGCCTGTATAACGAGGGCATTCGCTTGGATGAATTGAGCCTGGCCCACCGCACCTTCGCCGCAAAGGGACTCGGCAAGACGGCGGTCAACATCGTGGGTTTCCTGCCTTCCCTCGCGAGAAACCTTTGGACCGAGAGCCCCGCCCTGGTCGGCGACGCCGCCGCGGAGGGTGCGGCCGAAGGAAAGTACCGAGAGCGCGAAGCGGCCATTGAGGCCTTGGAAGCCGCGATTGCCGCTGGAATCGAGAGCAAAGAATCCTGGGCGCTGAACGGCGATCTCGAGTCAGCCCTGGCCCTTCTTGATGAAAAAACTCGCGCCGTTCTCGAGGAGGAACTCTGCGCGACGAAGCTGCACGGCATACTCGGAACCGAGGATCCCAAAGAACGTTACAATGCCCTTTACGACTTTGCCGTGGGCGAGCGTCCCGGCATTCTGGGTTACGGCGGCGGCAACAGCCGCATGCACGGCGGTTGGATGGAGAGCGCCTGGAACCTCAGCGGCAGGCGCAACAACGTCTTCTTCGCCAAGACCGTGCTCCGCTTCCTGTCCGTAAAAGCGACCACGGACGATCCCGCTTTCGACGACGAACTCAGGACTAAAGCCCGAGAAGTCATTTCGGATATCGACGGCGATCCTCTTGCGGGTTTCGTCAATCTTTTCGCTGTGGGTTCCACCAACATCCTGGGTGGCCTGCAACTGATCGACGAACCCACCGAATACCGCGACTGGTCCGACGAGGCCGCCATGGATGGCGTCGGCAGGGCCGTCGACGGAGCTTTGATTATTTTCGCCTCGCGGCGGGCCTTTACCTTCCTGGGAGACGCTACCCGCCTCACCCGCGCCACCACCTTGGGACAAACGGCCCAAACCTGGTGGAAAAGCGCGACATTCTCCCGTCCCTTGGGAGGGAGCTCTTTAGGAAAAGCCGCGGTCGCCGCGGAGAAGGAAGCCGAGGCACTCGGAGTGACGGCGACGGCAAGATGGTCCTCACCGAGTACTTGGGTAGATTTCGCCCTGAGGCCCTGGAATTACCTCAAAAAAGCAGGCTCGGCTTGGCTGTTCAAGGGATTGCCTCCCCTAGGCGAGCAGCAATTGCAAATGGCGAAACAGGTCGGAGCGGCGACTTCCAACGGACTGGATCGATTGACCCGCGGGGTTCTCATCCTCGGCATCGTCCAATACGCGGACGCAACCCTCTCCCCCGAATTCAATCCCTTCGAGCACGGCAGCAACAGCTACGATCCGGAGGCCGATTTCGAGAGATACCCCGATCCCACGCAGCCCGATCCGGTCCTCAACCCATAACCTCTCAGGAGATCCAAATGACGCCGCCCATTTCTTCCCCTAAATTTCCCGTATGCGAGGATCCCGAGGGCCGTTCCCGCGAGCTCGCTCGCCAAAGCTGTGAAGCGGAAGAACCGCTTGTCGGTCAGGACTTTGAAGAGCTTTCCCAAGGGCTCGCCGGAATCATCGGCTCGCGAGCCGCCTCCAGCGTCGTCAAGGCCGTCCCTGCCAGGACCTTGGAGGGTGCCCTGCGGAGAAGTGGATGGAGTGCCGCCCGGCGTCGCGACGACCTCGCGCCCGAATCCGAGACGCGGCAAGCGCCCGGGATTGATAACCTCAATTCATTAGCGCGCTTCTTGGAAGCGCAATCCTGGCAAAAATCCCCGGGCATCGGAGGCCTCTTCAAAGCCGGGCTATTTTGCGGTCTATCCGAGTTATTGCGAGGATTCGGCAACCAAGTCGATCTACTGTACCGCAAGGACAGGCCGGACTTTTAAGTCCTATCTCGAGGCAGGTCCGTCCTCCTGGACCTTGACCAATAAATAGGACTTCTTTGGAATCCGAAGGTTCCAGCCGTCCAACTCCAATCCCAAGGACTGGGCTTGGGAGGCGGAAAGACTGATATCCACCATTCTTTCGAGTCCGGACCTGGATCGGTAAATCAATTCGAACTTGTAAACCGCAGCGGCCCCGCCCTCCAGGGAAGGTGCCAGCAGCGAATCGCCGAGCCTCCGATCGCCTTTGGGAGTCAAGGTGCCATACACCGCCTCTCTGTCCATCAGCAAGGCATGGTGGCGGGTCTTCCAACCGTCGCTTTGCAGGCTGAGGCTTTCGCCCTGCGGTGAAAAGAGCGTCACCCAGGGCCGCTCCACCGTGGCCTTCCCCAACACCTTGAATTCCACGGCCGGCATGGGCTCGGTCGGAATCAGCAAATTTTCTTTCACGATTTTCAGACCCAAAGCCCTGGCGTTCTCGGAGTTCACGATAAGATCCAAGGTCGGGTACCTCCCTCTCTCCTGATACTGGAGACGCAAGGAGTAATAACCCTGCTGAAGCGCTTGAATCCGAATAGCGCCGCGCGAGGTTTTTCGCAGAGGATCCAACTCCTGCCCCATCAGGCGTCCGACCATCGCCTTTGCCGACGAAATCCCCTGGGGAATGCCGGCCTCGTCGCTGATTCGCCGGAGGGATACTTGAATGCCTTGTCGGCTGTGGAGGGAGAGCCAAGACATCTCCCGCGCCGCGGGAGGTTTCGGTTCCGACAAAATCATCCGATCCCCATAGGCCTCGAGGAAGCGATCCAAGCGGGGAAGGGACCGTTTCATGACCGCTCCCAGCTGCTCGCATTGGCCGATCAGCACCCCGATCTCCCTGATTTGCTCGTTGTTCCAGGGTAATTGGCGGGCATAGCCTTCCAAGCGGCCGAGCCATCCTTCCAAGATCGTGTCTCCGGACTCCAAAGCGATGACTTGCCTGGGCAAGATGGGGAAATTCCGCGACGCCTCGGGCCAGACAAAACCCAGGTCCTCCCATTGGTCCCGTTCGATTTGCAGGATATGTCTTTTGGGATAGCCGGATTCGTCTCGAAGGCTTTCGACGACGACCGTCAGCTGGCCCGCGTTGCGTCCCGTGGGGTTGAGAAAAAGTTCGGAAACATAGCTCGTCGGTATGACGCCGCGCCTCCCTTCCGGGAGCTCGGAGACCTGAAAGCGGTAGAGTCCCCTTCCATAATCCCTCAGGTAGGCCCAACCCTCTCCGCTGCGTGCCGGTTCTTTAGGAGCGGGACTCTTGCCGGGAACTTCTTCGGCCGCCTCCAACTTTTGGGTGACCTCGATTTCGATGCTTCTCCCCTGCTGCCTTCGATTCACTGCGGCGGGCACCGCTCCGCTGTCGCCGTCGGCGGGTCCCTGGCTCGCCAAGACACGCAGGCCCCGCGGCGACGCCGGCTCGGATTTCAAATGCGTCACTTCCCAACCGACCGCCATTTTAAGGTCGATAGCCTCGGCACCGCGGTGCGGGCCGTTCGCCGCCGGCAGGATCTTCGGGTAACGGCCGTCGTTGGCCGCCTGGACCCGGTCGATCGCCCCCCATTCGGCCAAGCGATCCGCGCGCAGGTCCAGCTCCCGTTCGAGACCGCGATACCGCGCGCCGCCCAATTGGTTCAGGATCTTACCGGAGGCGCGAAATTGGACCAAAAGCGCCAGGCCCTCGGCCCATTCGGCGCCTCCCGGCCTCCATTCGCGCAGGCCGACGGCGGTCTCCAGGCCGTGACCCGCCATGATGCCGCCGTACATGCCGCCGATTCCTATCCATCTCTCCAGCGCGGGCCGGCCCAGGCCTTGCGAAAGCCTCGTCGCCGTCCCTCCCACGGCCTTCAATCCGCCCAAGACCAGGTAGCTGGACAGGAGCTCTTCTCTGAAACCCACACCCGCAAGGTCGTTTCCTCTGCCTATCCTTCCCACCGCAGTGAAAACGGGCGCCTCGACCGCGAGACCCGCGGCACTTCCCGCGACCCTGAGGCCCAGGCCCCGCCCCAGCACGCCGGCGCCTCCGGCCAAGCGGCTCATCGCCGCCAAGCGCGCGGCGCGGTAGGCGCCGCCGCCCACGGCCATCGCGAGCAAGGTCGCCGGATCGCCGGTCTCCCTCGCGAAACGCCGGGACAAATCCTCGAATCGGGAACCGGCGCCGCCCGTTCCACCGGCATGCGACAGGCTTTCCGCGGCTCGCGCGCGGGCCTCGACGTCCCCGTTTTCGGCGAGCCAGGCGTAGGCGCGAAGGGCGAAATCCGAGTTTCCGCGAGCTTCCTCGCGGACCGCGATCCGCCACAGCTCCGCGTCGAAAATGCCCTCGTCGGTTTCCCGGCCCAAGGGCTCCAGCTCCCTCGACAAACCGAGGCGCTCCTCGGGATTCGGCGGTAAAGCCTCCAGGACGGCGTTCAGGGCCTGCCCGGCGCGCGGCGTTTTAGGTGGGTTTTCGGCATGAGAAATTCCGGGGCCACCAAGACCGGCGCCCCGCCTCTCCAACAAAGTCGTCATTTTTTCCTTTCCCGTTACACTCTCGGCGAGTCGAGATACCACTGAACCTTTATTAAAACCCACCTATCCTTCAACGCTCATCTATGATTCCGGACGGCTCTTCGGACTCGGTGAGGCCTTGCGGCCGATGCTTCCGGATGGCCAGATAGGGTCCCAGCACCCTGTCGGCGGCGAGGATCCTCTCGCAAGCCGCGCCCAACTCTCCGCCGGCGCCCATGCCCGATTTTAGCGCCTCTACCATTTCGGTCACGGCCACGCCTTCCACAGTGAATTGGTTCATTTGACGGACCTCAAAGAAGGCTCGCAGAATGCCCTCGGATTCCAGAAGCAGCGACGGGTTGACCGTGATGTGCCCTTTGAGCATCGAGTTGAGCTGAGCGTAGGCCGCTCGGATCTCGCGGTCGCTGTACCGGGCTTGTGAGCCCTTGCTCTCGGATACGGCGAGCCCTTCTAAAGACCCGGCCGAGGAGGCCTCATCGCGCGGTAGCGAGGCCGCTTCGTTCTTTTCTCGCGACCCGGCCTTTGCGCCCCGCCGAATCTTTTGCCTCTGGCTCTCGGACCGCGCCGCCTCGTCGGCCATTTCTTCGGGGGTCCTGCTTTTTCTGGAAGGGCTTCGTTGCCGTTTCGCGGACTGTTTCGTCCTGGCGCCTTTCTCCTCGCCTCCCTCCTTCGCCAGGGACAGGCTCGGGTTTCGCTTGGCCCAATAGGCCTCCCTTTGTGCGCGGCGCAACTCGCCCTCATCGGTCCAGGACAAGTCCTTGGGCTTCAGCATTTCCGGCAATAGTTTTTGGGCCCGAGGATGGCCCAATCCCGCCAGCGAAGTCATCAGGTTGATCACGAGCCAAGGCTGCTTAGGATACACCCTCTCGGCCTCCCGAAGGTCGGCTTCCCTCAAGTACGGCAATATTTTCCCGGAAACCTCAGGGGCGGCGGATTCGAGACGGCTGCTGAAATGCAGCAGGACTCGCGGCGGCTGCGGTTGGGAAAACAGCTTCGCCAAGGCTTTGGCTTCGCCGTCGCCGGCTCTTTGAATGAGCCGCGCCAACTTCGCATCGCCCGCCACGGTCTCGGGGCGCGGGGAGACGGGGTCCCTCGAGCTTCGTCGTCCTGTCCTGGATTTCACTCCAGTCTTGGACTGAGGACCGCCGCCTCCCCCCGAATCCTCCCCTTGGGAGGCCAAGACGGAAAACCTAGTCCGGCCGGTCGGCTCCGGGCCCTCGGTCGCGTTCCAAGGCTCGCCGCCGGCGGCGAGCGCCCAGGTCTGTTCGAGGGCCCGGCGATGCGGTCCGTTGGCGGCCGGCTCGATGGGCGGATAAGCCCCGTCGTTCGCCGCGCGCGGCGGGCCGGCCGAGAGGTTCTCCTCCGCAAGGGCCCATCTTCTTTCGATCTCGCGGCGTCTCATCCCCCCCGCCCGCGCCAGCAAATCGCCCGAGACCTTGAACTGCAACAGCGTCGCCAGGCCTTCGACCCACTCGGCGCCCCCGACGCCCCACTCCCGAATTCCGAAGGCGGCTTCCAACCCCTGCCCCGTCATGATCCCGCCGTACATCCCGCCGTAGGCCAGGAGACTTCTGACTTTCGCGTTCTCCACGTCACGGGACAGGCGCTTGGAGACGCCGCCCATCGACTTCAAACCGCCCAAGACGAGGTAGGCGGATTTCAATTCCTGGCCCCAACCCGCGCCGAAGGGTTCCATCCCATGACCGGCGCGGGCGACGGTCGTGAAGACCGGGACCTCCGCGGCCAGCCCAGCGATGCCTCCCGCCAACCTCAGGCCCGCGCCCCTGCCGAACCAACCCGCGCTCCCGGACAGCCTGGACATGACCGCGAGCCTCGTCCCGCGATAGACGCCCCCGGCGGCGGCCATCGCCAACAGGGTGGCGGGGTCGCCGGCCTCCCGGGCGAAGCGGCGCAGCAACCCCTCGGCCCGTTCGCCGAAGGAGCCCTCCCCGCGCATCGTCGAGAGTTTTTTTTGAGCCGCGACAGAAACTTCGCTATCCCCATGCGCCTGGAGCCAGGTAAAGGCCTCGATCGCGAAGGGAATATTTTCTCGCGCCTCTTCCCGCTCGGCCAATCGGAACAAGCCTTCGGAAAATAACCGGGGATCCGATTCCAATCGCAATTGCTCGAGCTCCCGCCTCAGGCCGCCGGCCTTTTCCAAAAGGGGCGCCATCCCGGCGTGATTTTGGGGAGTCCTTAAGTCAAAGCGAGGCGCGGCCTCGCCATACATGGAGTGGGGACGAAGTCTCATAACTGTTCATTCGATGGCGTTTTATCGCGCCGCGGGGAGATTGGTTGCCGAAGTACGGTTTATAGGACCGAGGCGATTGAAATTGGCGGCCGTTCCGGCTTCGCTCGACGGCTCGACTCCTTCGTCATTCCGATGCGCCCAAGGCAAGGTGGAGAGGTTGCTGTTGGATCTGCTCGATGCGCAGATAGACCGCCGAACGGTCCTTCGCGGGAAGCGCCGGCGTCAATTTGCGAGCTTGGTCGAGGCAGCCACCCACCCTGGCCTCCAGGCCCAGTCGCGCGTAAAGCTCCGCCGCTTCCAAGAATCGGAATACGCCCTCGGCGGCGGGACGAACGGAGGCCTCGCCCGCCAGCGCGGCGGCGGCGCAGGACAATTCGAGGACGCGCCCCAAACCCTCCCCGCTTTCCAGCAAAGACAAAGTGGCGAACTTCCCCGCGTCCAAGGCCTGATGATAGATCACCTTCAAATCCCTCGATGCCTCCGCGACATAAGAGACGCCGAGCCGGCGGTCCCTCAAACCCAGCGCGGAAACCTCGTCGATAGTGTCGTAGGCGAGCCTTTCCAAACCGCGCCTCACCTTCAGGCCTTGCAGGGCCAAATCGAAGGGATATTCCGGGCAAAGAAATTCCAGGTGAAGAAAACTTCGGGTAAGCGCCATCACTTCCCTGATTCGGGAATAAGCGTCCCGGTTTCGAGGAGCCTCCTCGCAAGCCGCTTCCAGGTCGTTCAGACAGCAGCGAATCCAACGCCGTCTTCGATCGCCGGGGTCCGAGGGCGGCTCCCGGCGCTCGTGGGCGGCGACTAGAATCATCAGGTCGACGGCAAGGATCTCATGTCTCATGCGGAAACTTCGCGCGCCTTGTCCGGTGATCTCGCGAACGATGCGACAACGCAGATCCTCGAGGCGCTCCGCGTCGCATTCCCCGTTTGCGACGGCCAATTCCAGCCATCGGGCGTGAAGCGAGGAAATATTCGGGGGCGGATCCTCTTCCCAAACCGGGCCCAGCGTTTCCCGCAATCGGAGAACGGGGTCCGACGGAAATGGTGGTGAAAGCTCCGATGGTGATAGCTCCGATGCCGAAGGATTCATCAATGATCCTCTTATGGAAGTTTGAAATTGGGTGAAGCAAGAAGCACGCCAATTTCTCTTCGAGGACCCTTGGGATATTTCGAAGGTTTTTTCGCGACATCCGGCGCGGCAGCGGGGCCCAGGGCGGGAGAAAGATGAAAATTGTGCAATTTAGTGAAATCTCGGAACGGGCTTAGTCTTCATCGAATCGATACAAGGTCAGAAGCCCGCCCTTACCGGTCTCGCTGAACTGATAAACCACCGCGTCTCGGAGATTCCACGGATAGTCGTAGGGTTCGAGATCCCGATGCCCGGAGGCATCGATGAACCATCGGATCCCCTTTTCCGGCCTCGCCAACCTTCCCAAGGCCAACAGGGATCCGGAGGCCAGCTCGAAGGGCTCGCCTGAGTCCAGGCGTCTCCAATCCCAACCCTTTTCGCCCTTCACGTAGGCCCAGGCCTGCGGTTCCAGCAATTCGCGGATTTGGGAGGGAGGCAGGGCCAGGTCGCGATCGCCAGCCTCCAGATCCGGGGCGCTCCATCGCCTCCCGTCTTCGGCGTAAAATTCGGCTGCGATCTCCTCTGCCGGTCTTTCTTCGGAAAGCGTTTCCACCCGAAGCTTTCCCGGACCGCCCGAGCCCGGCTCATAAAGAATCCTGGCGTGGCGCGAGGCGATGAAGGGCTGCGCGATGGAAACGGAGACGAGGCCCGGGAGGCTGGGCCGGAGATTCCTTCCCAGCTCGTAGACTTCGTCGGGCGCCAACTCGAGGCTTTCGAGGGGCCTGGGTCGGGAGGGGGGCGCGTTGGATGCGGCCGTTTTTTTCGCTTCAAACTCGCCCTTCGCCGGCGAGAGTCCCCGGCGGAAGGCCAAGGTGAGGACATAGGGACCCAACACGATTTGATCTCCGGCTTGGAGCTGCCGAAACACGCCCGAGGGGTCCGCCAAAGCCGCGCCTCGCGCGGAGAGCGGACGGGGGGATTCGCCCCGTCTCAAGGTCCAGACCGGATTGGGGGACAGGTTTTCCAACTCGATATAGCCGCCCTCCCTTTTCTTGGCGGGCTCCTCCGCCCTAATCCAAAAGGGATCGGGGAAGGATATTTTCAGGTGCTCCCGGGAGACCTGCGGGTCGCGGAAGTATTCCGAGCCGAAAGCCCCCTCCCCCCTTCCGAGGGTCAGGAAGGGCGTCACCCCTCCGTTCGCGTCGCGCATCGGCGTCAGGTCGTCGAGGTACAGCGTGAAATCGAGCTGGTGCATCCCCTGAGAGACCAAGCGGGCGGCCGGTTGGACTCCCCACGCGTAGGTCGCAGCGGGCCTTCGTTCGACCAAACGCAGTTCTTGCGCGCGGGCTTCGGCGGTCTCGATCAGGCCGCCGCTGGAATCGGCGAGCCCCAGGGCCTGGGCCTCCTCGTGCTTGACCAGCACCAGCTTGCCCGGACCCGCGCCGTCGAGTTCCCGGAAGTTCAACATCCAAGCGACCGGCTTTCCGGGGGCCCGGAAGACGTCGATTTGCGCGAGCCGCGCCGTCGGCGCCTGGCCGTACCAATCGCGAAGACTTTGTTCCGTCCCGATCCCGAAAAACGAGGACCTCTCCTGCGGCACTTCCAAGGGTTTGCCGTTGAGGACCTCCGCCAGATCGGGCATCCCCACCTCGCGCGCCTGCCACCGGGAGACGTCCATGACGAAGCGTTCCCTCCTGGAGACCCGCAAGGTCTCGTTGATCTCCAGCGTCAGCTCCCGTGGGGCGCCGGGCAGATTCATGGGGAAAAAAGGATCCAACTCCATGGTCACGGTACCCCAAGCGGGATCGAGATCCTTCACCCGATAAACGGCTTCCCGGGAAGTCACCGGAATTTCGGGGCGGTGGATGCGAAACCTCGCCAGGCCGACGGCCGGCGCCTGCGCGGTCAACCACAGGCCCGCAACGGGCCTTGTGCCCTCTTGGGATCGGGAAACGGGCGCTGCCTCGGCTGGGGACTTCCCGGTTTCCTCGACGGCCGGAATGTGCAGGACCTCATGCACCCGCGGCACCGGAGCCTGCGGAACAAAATGGGGCTCGCCGGGCCCCTCTTCACCGGCAAATACCCGAAAGCCCCCGGGTAAGTGGCCCGTCGGTTCCGCGCCCCAGGATTCTCCGCCGCTCGCCATGGCCCAGGTTCGTTCCTCGGCCCGGCGATGCGGGCCGTTCGCCGCGGGCTCGATCGGGGGATATCGACCGTCGTTCGCCGCGCGCAGGCGCTCGACCGGGACGTTTTCCGACAAGAGGTCCGCGCGCGCCTCCAGCTCGCGCTCGAAGCTCGCGTACCTCGGCCCCGCGGCCGCGTGCAGCAGCCGCCCGGAGACCTGAAGTTGGAGCAAGAGCGCCGCGCCTTCGACGAATTCGATCCCGCCCGGGCGCCACTCGCGCAAGCCGGCAACCGTCTCCATGCCGTGCCCCAGCATGACGCCCGCGTACATCCCGCCGAGGGTCGTCCACCTCGCGAGGCCGGGATGCCCGGCGCGTCGCGAGATAATCCCGGCCGTGGCGCCGGCGCCTTTCAAGCCACCCAACACGAGGTAACTCGACAACAGCTCCTTCCCCAAACCTGCCTCGTTCCAGGCCGTGCCCCTGCTCAAGCGCCCGACCGCGGTGAAGGTCGGCGCTTCCGCCGCGAAGCCGACCAAGCCCCCGGCGAGTCTCAATCCGCCTCCGCGTCCGAACAATCCCGCCCGTCCCGCCAAGCGAGCGATCGTCGCCGCCCTCGCCCCTCGATAGACGATACCGCCCGCGGCCATGGCGGCCAGCGTCGCGGGATCGGAGGCTTCTTTGGCGAAACCGTCGAGCAGGTGTTCGGCCCTGCGGCCGAAACCGCCCTTTCCCAGCGCCGCGTCCAAATGATCCCGCGCCTGACGACGGGCCTCTCCTTCCCCGTTTTCCGCCAACCACGCGAGGAGCTTGGCGGAAAGCCCCGCGTCGCCGCGCCTCTCTTCCCGGATCGCCAAAGAAAGGAGCTCGCGGCCGAAGATCTCCGGATCGCTTTCCTCGGCGAGCTTTCGCATTTGCATATTTAGGGACGGACTCCATTCCAGTTCCGCCGCAAACTCGGAGAAAGGAAGGGGCCGAGGACTCTCGGCGGGGAAGAGGCGCATGGGATCCATGGGAAGTTTCATGGCTAGGCTCTCGCGTTTTTTTCCGATCCGTCCGACTCTTATCGAGTCCGCGCCGACTTGGTTGCCGAAGTGCAATTTATAGGACCGGACAAAATTCGCGCGGCCTCGATAATCCTCATTGAAAACGTCAAATACCCCCGATCCTCATCCATGGCAGGCCCCTTTTCTCGGGGCCTGCCGATTTTTTTCATCGAGAAACTTTCAAATGCCTCACCGCCGCGCGCGGTACCATAGATGGGGCTTGATCTGCGCGGCGCCCAGAAATACTGTCAGGGCCTCCCTAAAGGATGGTTCATGTGCCCATCCGAACCCGTAAGGCCCTCCAGGGCCCTCCACAACCCCGGATTTACCCGGATCTCGGGGTTCCCCCCCGGCGGCCCTTTTTAAGGGCCGCCCCTTTTTTATCTTTCAGGATTTGTGATCTCGCGAGTCTCAAGCGCATGGGCCTGCGACAGCGGTACTTGCGCGGCGAGTTTCATTTATGGTGCCGGACAAATTTTTCCGCGCGTCGATAACTCCTTGTCAGTCCCGCCTCAACCCGAATTGGGCCCCGCCATGGGGCCCAATTATTTTTTGAGGGCCGCTCGGATGCTCCAGGAAAGACGCTCGTATTCCGAATCCGAAAGCAGCTGTTTGGCGCTGCGCCCCGCCTTGAATACGCTGCCTCCGAATTCTCGATCGGCAAAGTCCTGCATGCCTTGGATTCCCACCAGGCTCCCGTCGGCCAAGCCGGACCGCAAGTTTGCCTGGAGCCTGCTTCTGTCGGCAGCCCGCATGAATTGCACGGATCCCCATTGCAATGACGGAAAATCGTCTTCCCCCAAGAGGCTGCGGGCGACTCGATACGCCTTTTGCAGGTTCCCAAAACACTCCAGTTCCGCGAACCGGACGTATCCCTCGATTCCCTTAAGCGAACCGTCTTCGATCCCGGCTCGCAGCATGGCTAGAAGCCTCGTCTGCTCCGTAACGGGCGTAAGACGCATGGCCCCCCACTGCAATCCCGCGAACTCCCCGGGACTCAGCAAGGCCTGGGCCACTTGATAGGCCTTCATAGCGTCGCCGCCGAAATGACGCTTCGCGAACTCGACGTAGCCGTCGGGACCCAAAAATGTCCCCTCGGAGATTCCCCCGCGCAATGTCGCGAGTATTTCTCCCTGTTCCTGCACCGTCGATCTCTTTTGTCGCACCCACCCCAAGCTCTCGAAATCCGATTTTCCCAACAGCGACCTGGCGACGCTGAAGGCCAAGGCGGAATTGCCGGAGAATTGCTCCAAGGCGAAGCGGTCATAGCCCTCGGGTCCGATCAGAGTGCCGTCCTTCAGGCCTCGCACCAGCGCGGCCCGAAGGGGTTCCCTCTTTTCCACGGCGATTCTCTGGACGGCGCCCCATTGCAGGGTTCGAAACCTCGTCTTTCCGAGGATGTAATTGGCGACCTTGAAGGCCGCGAAGGGATTTCCGTCGAACATCTCTTGGGTCATGCGATCGTAGCCCTCGGTTCCTCGGTAGGCATCCCAATCGACGTTCTCCCGATACCAGAGGTATTCTTGCCACCGGACGGGAATCTTATTCCATTCCTGGCGGGCGAAGATCTCTTTCGCCTTTCGGCTGTCGCCCCAGCTCTGGTTGGAATTAATCATCCCCAGCCTCGGGCGGTTCAGCACGATGGAGAGATCGCGGAACAACTCCACCTGTCCGTCGTTCCCCCGGTAATGCGCCTCCCATCGTTGGAGGTTTCGCAAATCGACGTCGCCCCAAAGGTTGCCGCGCAAGAGGAAGGCCTCGCCCGGGTCGACCACGGGCAGACCGTCCCGCAACCTTTGCAAAATTTCCGGCAGCAGCGCATCGGACCTGACCTGAAGTTTTCCTCCACCCGCGAGCCACGCGGCATTCAACTCATCCAATTCCAGGCGCTCGACGTCTTTCTGTTGGTGGTAATCGTAGCGCTGCGCCGAAACCCAGTTTCGGCGGGAAATTTCCACGACGATCCCGGTCCTTGATTCGCCGCCGGCCGGGGGGACCTCGTGACTCGCCGTGACGTATTCCGTCTCGGTAATATGGCCGCCTTCCCGAAGCCACTCCGCGACTTCCGACTCTGCCTCGACGATTTCCCGGAGTCCCTCCCAAGCCCCCGCCAGATCGCCACCTTGGATCGACCGATAGCTCAGGGCCAAGCGATCCCGCAGGGCGGGGTCACGGATCTCTCGGACCAAGGCCTTGTGCATCCAAAGGAGCGCGTCGCCGGAGGGCACGCTCCCTCCGCGATGGCAGCTCAGGATTTCGGTAGGAAAACCGGCCCCGGGGCTTTCCGCGCCCGTTTCGAAGGAGGAAGGTCTTCCGGCCTTGAAGGTAGGCATTGCCGCGCGCCCTTGACCGCCCTCCGTGCCGGGCC
>JADYZQ010000053.1 GCA_020853015.1 Deltaproteobacteria bacterium | reverse complement strand
GTGCAGGAGATGCTGGTCCAGGTGACGGGCGCGTCGGGCGCCACGATGCTGGGCGCCGGCAGGGACACCGGCCCCGCGGCGAAATTCCCGCCGCCCACCGGACCGCCGCCCGCCCCGCCGCCGTCCAAGGCGCCGCCGGCGCCGGCGGCAGGACCGCCCGCGCCGCTACAGCCCCAAAGCAGGACGGCCAGAAAGAACCCCAAGATGTGCCACGCGTTCCGTTTCATCCCCTAAGCTCCTAAAATACCCTCGCGCCCCCGCACGGATAACCTTAGCAGGCCTGATTCCCCTGTGAAAGCCTCGGCTTGTGGCCAGGCTCCGACGAGGAGGCCCTTCCCTTAAGAAATTGTTCTATTTTATAGAATTTTGATAGTCGGGTCGGGGGACAGAAATGTATAATTTTTGTAATAGCGATGCGGGTAGGATTAACAACCCCCTGATTTTTCATTACATTTAAGGCCGTGTGCCCGACGGCCCCCGTAAGAAAAAGTTTCTTCCAACATATTATCGCCCCGCCGGGGGCCGGAGTTGCGGAATGCAGACCATCGACAAGGATTACCAGGTGCTAAAAACCCTGGGCCAGGGACTGGCCGGCGAGGTCTACCTGGTCCAGAAGGGAAAACAGAAGCTGGCCCTCAAGCTGCTCAAGCAGGCCATCGCCAACCTCAACCCGCAGGAGGCCGCCGCCCACTTCAAGGCGGAGTTCTCCCTCTTAAAGCAGCTCTCCCACCCGCACATCGCCAAGATCGTCGACTTCGGCACCGACGAGGCGACGGGGCGCCACTATTATACGAGCGAGTTCGTCTCCGGCGGCAACCTCTACGACGCCACGCGCGGCCTGCCGCCCGAGCGGCTCGAGGAGTTTTTCATCCAGGCCCTGCGCGCGCTGGAATACCTGCACACCCATCGCATCCCGCACTTCGACCTCAAGCCCGAAAACCTCCTGCTGCACGAGGGCGAGCAGGTGAAGATCATCGACTTCGGCATGGCCGGTTTCCGCCCGCGCGGCCAGCTCGCCGGGACGCCCGCCTACATGGCGCCCGAGATCGTGCTGGGCAACAGCCCCGACACCCGCGCGGACCTCTACAGCCTGGGCGTCACCTTTTACGAGTGCGCGACGGGCAAGAACCCCTTCGCGGCGAAGGCCCTAAGCGAGATGCTGCGGCGCCAAGAAAGCCTGACGCCGCCGCCCGCCCATGAGGCCAATCCGCAAATTTCGCCCGCCTTCTCCGAGACCCTCGCCCAGCTGATGAAGAAGAATCCCGCCGAGCGCCCCGCCACCGCGGGCAACGCCCTGCGCCTGCTCGCCCGGCTCTCCGGGAAGAAGATCTCGCTGGAGACCGAGGCGACCTCGCTCAGCTACCTCCCCAACGAGACGCAGCTGATCGGCCGAGCCGGGGAGATGAAAAAATTCCAGGCAACGTTCGACCAAGTCTTCCGCCAGGGCGGAGACGGCGCCCAAGCCCGCCTGGTCGCGGTGAGCGGCGGGGAGGGCCTGGGCAAGACGCGGCTGCTCAAGGAGATCCGGTTTCAATCGCAGCTCGCCGGTGTCCGCACGCAGAACTTAACGGGCGCCGAGCTGCCCGAGATCCACGAGTCGAGCTGCCTGATCTACGACGACTTAAGCGCCGCCGAGCTGCGCAAGCTGGCTTTAAGCCTGCTCAGCCTGAAACTCCCCGTCCTGGCGGTCGCGGCGACGCGCGAGGGCCTCGGCGAGCTGCCGGGCGCGACCGTCTTGCCGCTGAAACCCTTCGGCAAGGCCGAGGTCCGAGACTACCTCGCGGCCCTGACTGCCCTGCCCCAGCCGCCCGAGGCCCTGGTCGACGAGCTGCTGCGCCGCAGCCAGGGCTCCCCTCGCTTCCTGACCGAGCTACTGGAAGAGCTGATCCGCCGCGGCGCCCTCTTCGACGAGAACGGCCGCTGGAGCGCCGAGACCCTCGAGGACTTGGGCATCGACTTCTCGACCGCGCGCGCCTCCGAGACCCTCGAGGCCTCCCTGGCCCAGGATTTCTCCAAGCTGGACCAGCCGGCGCGCGAGGTCCTGACCTGGATGGCCCTGCACCCACAGCCCGTCTCCGCCGAGCTCTTGAGCGAGGTCTCGGGCGAGGAGGATCTCTTTTACTGGGTCTTGGAGCTGCTGAACCAGGGCTACCTGCAGCGGGATGAGTCCGCGCAGCGCTACCGCATCGCCAATCCCTACTTGAAGACCTGGCTGGAACGGCAGACGCCGGAGGCCGAGGCCCGCCGGCGCCACGCCGCCTGGGCGAAGGCCTTCGCCAAGCGCGACCAGGAATCCGACGAGGCCCTCTACCATCTCGGCCGCTCCGGCGAGGGCGCCAAGGCCCGCGAGGCCCTCTTCGAGCTGGCGCGGCGCCTGAGCCGCAAGGGGCTTTCCCAGGACTCGCTCGACAACCTGCGCCTGGCCGAGCCGCTGGCGGGGGGCGACCTCGAGGCGGCGACCAAGATCCGCCTTAAGATCGGCGAGGAGCTGATCTCGCTCAACCTCGTCCCCGAGGCCCTCGCCCACTTCGACAAGCTGCGCGACGAGATCAAGAAATTGCCCAGCAACGGGGACAACGTGAAGCTCAAGGTCTCCGCCTACGAGCACCTCGGCGCGGCCTACCTGCGCTCCCACGCCCTCGAGAAGGCCAAGGCCTCCTTCCATGCCGCCCTGACCCTGATGGACGAATTTCCGGGCGGCGACCTGGTGCGGCGGCTGGTCAACGAAAACTACCTGGGGCGCATCCGCTTCCTGGAGGGCGACCTGAAGGAGGCGGAGGCGATCTTCGCCGAGAGCTACGCCCGCCAAAAAAAGGAACTGAGCGCCGAGCAGCAGCGCGGCGTCGTCAACAACGACCTGGGCGCCGTCCTGATGGCGCAGGGCAAGCACGCGGAGGCGGGGCGCTGGTTCGCGGAAGAGCTGGAATTTCACGGGCGCAACAAGAACGAGGTCCTCCAGGCCCGCTGCCACTACCAGCTGGGCGAGATCCGCCTGGCGCTCAAGGATTTTGCCAAGAGCATCGAGAGCTTCCGCAGCTGCATCGAGCTCGCCAAGGGGCAGAAGAACTTCGAACTCCTGCTCCGCGCCTACAACGGCTTAGGCAACCTCCACCACCTGCGCCACGAGTACGCCGAGAGCCTGAAGTACTACGAGCGGGCCTTGGCCATCGCCCAGCGCATCCAAGACTTTCAAAGCCTGGCCGGGATCGAGACCAATATCGGCGGCATCCTCAACAACCTCGACCGCCCCGAAGAGGCCGTCAGCCACCTGAAGGTGGTCGTGGACCTGATCGGCTCGATGGGCTCGAAGGGCGCCTACGAGCAGTACTTCCTCTGCTCGGCCAAGCTCGAGCTGGGCGACGTCTACCGCCGCCTGCGCGATTACGACGCCGCGGCGACCGCGCTGCGCGAGGCCTGGGAGCTGGCCGAGGCCCACGAATCGCTCGCCGCGCGCCGCTTCCCGATCCGCCTGACGCAAGCGAAGCTACACACCGACCAGGGGCAGGCCGACAAGGCCCGCGAGATCCTCGCCGCCCTGCGGAAAGAAAAACCCGACGCCGAACAGCAGATCGAGCTGACCAAGCTCTCCAACCTCCTCGAGAGCGGCATGGCAGCCCGCGAACCGGCGGTCACGCAGGCCGCGATTGAGGCCGGTCCGCGCGTCGCGCAGGGCTCGGTCTACTTCAGCCCCGTCGCCGAGAGCGAGTACGCCAAACTGCTGCAGCTCACCCGCTTCATCAACGCCGAGACCAACCTGGACTTCGTCCTGAAGAGCGTCCTGCAGTACGCCCTCGAGCTCTCCGGCGCCGAGCGCGGCCTGATCCTGCTGCTCGACGAGCGCGAGGCCCTCGAGGTGCGGGCCTCGATCAACACCGCGGTCAATCCCAACCTGACCGAAATCTCCTCGAAAGTGGCCGAGCAGGCCCTGCAGACGGGCGAAATGGTCGAGTCCGACGACGCCAGCCAGGACGGGCGCTTCAACGAGTACCAAAGCGTGATGATCCTCAAGCTGCGCTCCATCCTCTGCCTTCCGATCCACTCGCGCAACAAGACGGT
>JADYZQ010000052.1 GCA_020853015.1 Deltaproteobacteria bacterium | reverse complement strand
TGATGGGCCGCGGGGTCTCGACCTGCGCCACCTGCGACGGCGCCTTCTTCCGCAACGCCGACCTGATCGTGGTGGGCGGCGGCGACTCGGCGATGGAGGAAGCGACCTTCCTGACCAAGTTCGCGAAGAAGGTCTACGTGGTGCACCGCCGCCGCGAGCTGCGCGCGAGCAAGATCATGCAGGAGCGGGCCTTCAAGAACGAGAAGATCGAGTTTATCTGGGATTCGGCGGTGGAAGACATCCTGAGCGAGGGCAAGAACGAAGTCACCGGCGCCCGCATCAAGAACCTCAAGACGGGCGAGACCAAAGACATGAAGATCGACGGCGTCTTCGTCGCGATCGGCCACACGCCCAATTCCGCGCCTTTCGCCAAGCAGCTGAAGACCGACGAGAACGGCTACATCCTGGTGACGAAGGGCTCGGCGACGGACATCCCGGGCGTCTTCGCGGCCGGCGACTGCGTGGACCACGTCTACCGCCAGGCCATCACCGCCGCGGGCATGGGCTGCATGGCGGCCTTGGACGCCGAACGACATCTGGCGGCGCTTGGGATTGAGTAGAGCTTTTCTTTTGCAACGCTTCGTTTTCTTGCCACCACCGGCCGTGAGGCGATACCCTCTCCCAGACCTACGGCCCGATCGGGCTACTCGCGGAAAAAAAGCTGGTTCGCACGAAAATTTAGGGTCTTCCTTCGTCAGCCCCTAAATTTTGTGCTCTCTCAGCTTTTTTTCCGCTCCTACGCCCTCCCTCCTGCCTGACGGTCTGGGAGAGGGTATCGCCTCACGGCCTCCGATAAAGTTTTGGAGAAGAGAACTCGTCGAGTTCATCATTAAAGCACTACCGCCCTGCCCAAATAGTCTCTGTAGGGGCCGGATATTTAGTTTTTACAGGTCGGCAAAATCGACCGGCCTTTTCATATTAAGGTCGGTATGAAATGAATTGATTGAATTTCAGTCGATATCCGTGGGCCAGCGTCCAAAATTCGAACACTATTCAAATTCTAAAGATCCATTTCGTCCCATATTGTTGTCCTCTTCCGTTTTTTTTCGGGCTGAAATCCGATTTTGTGGGCTTAGAAAACTAATCCCCGATTTCGACTCCTAGGCCGGGAGGGGATGTGGCTCTTCAGACCGTCAGGCAGGAGGGAGGGCGTAGGAGCGCTAAAAAGGCCTAGAGAGCACTCCAGTTAGAGGCTGACGAAGGAAGACTCTAAAGGATGTGCGAACAGGCCTTTTTGGAAAATTATTCCCAAAAACCCTTAACCGATGGGGGTTGAAGGGGGAGAAAGGATTTCTCCCCCTGGGCTTTAGCGAGCCCGGACTTGCTCCGGGCTCGCGAATCAACTAGCCCGACCGGGCCGTAGGTCTGAAGAGCCACATCCCCTCCCGGCCGGCGGGTGGCAACGAGCACAGTTCAACAAAGCACGGATTTTGCAGACCACTCCTACATGCCCATCGCCACCCTACTCTCCGCCGGCCTCCAAGGCATCGACGCCACCCCGATCCACGTCGAGGTCGACATCACCCGCGGCCTACCCGGCTGGTCGACGGTCGGCCTGGCGGAAAACGCGGTCCGCGAGTCGAAGGAGCGGGTCATCTCGTCGATTCACAACTGCGGCTATCAATTCCCCTTCCGGCGCATCACGCTCAACCTAGCCCCCGCCGACGTCAAAAAGAGCGGCACGGCATTCGACCTGCCGATCGCGATCGGCCTCTTGGCCGCGGCCGAATTGCTTCCGGTCGAGTCGCTCCAAGGCTACGCCTTCCTGGGCGAGCTCTCGCTGGACGGGGGCCTCCGGCCGATTCGCGGCGCCCTCTCCGCCGCGGCCCTGGCCAAAGAAAGGGGTTGGCGCGGCCTGATCCTGCCCTTCGAAAACCTCCACGAGGCCGGCCTCATCCAGGAAGTCCCAACGATGGGCGCCCGAAACCTGCCCGAGGTCGTAGAGTTCCTGAAGGGCCGCGGTCCCCTCCCCCTGGCGACGGAGATGCCACCGCCCCGCCCTCCCCAAGCACCCCATCTTCCGGACTTGGCCGAGGTAAAAGGCCAAGGCCACGCCAAGCGCGCCCTCGAGGTCGCCGCCGCGGGCTTTCATAACTTGATGATGGTGGGCCCGCCCGGCACCGGCAAGACCATGCTGGCCAGCTGCCTGCCTTCCATCCTCCCGCCGATGACCCGCGAGGAGAGCCTGACCGCGACCAAGATCTACAGCCTCCTCGGACGCCTGGGTCCCGAAGCCGGGCTGATCGCGCAAAGGCCCTTTCGCGCCCCGCACCACACCATCTCGGAGGCGGGCCTGATCGGCGGCGGCAGCGTCCCGCGCCCCGGCGAGGCGAGCCTCGCGCACAACGGCGTGCTGTTCCTGGACGAGATCGGCGAGTTCAAACGCCATGTCCTCGAGGCCCTCCGCCAGCCCTTGGAGAGCCATGGCGTGACGATCTCCCGCGCCCGCCACAGCCTGAGCTACCCGGCGCGCTTCCTGCTGGCCGCGGCGATGAACCCCTGCCCCTGCGGTAGCCTAGGCAACCCGCGAACTCCCTGCGTCTGCCCCCCGGCGGCGATCGCGCGCTACCAGAGCAAGGTCAGCGGACCCCTCTTGGACCGCTTCGACCTGCGCCTGACGGTTCCCGCCTTGAATTTCGAGGAACTGAAATCCACGGCCCCCGGCGAAGGCAGCCGGCAGGTCCGCGACCGCGTCGCCCTCGCGCAAGAGCGGCAGCGACGGCGCCTCGCGGAGGCGGGCCTGCTATTCAATTCGCAGATGGGCCCCAAGGAGCTGCGGCGATGTTGCGGCCTCGAGGCGGAGGCGGAAGATTTATTGAAAACGGCGGTGGAAAGATGGGGCTGGTCGGCGCGGGCCTATCATCGGGTATTGAAGGTGGCTCGGACGATCGCGGACCTAGCAGGGACGGAAGAGATCGAGACGGTTCACTTAAGCGAGGCGATGGCCTATCGCGCGGAGGAAGGAAATCCCGGTTAGACGCCCCAAAGCCGTGCGCGCTGCGGGTCTTCGTTCATCACCTCGGCGAGGTAGTCGGTCAGGCCGTCGATCAAGGCGGGCACCTTGAAGACTTCGGTCAGGCTGGCCTCGACCTTTTTGCGAAGCTTCAGCTTGGCCTTGGCGGTGTTCAACTTGAGGGGACCGATCCCCCGCACTTGGGCGGCGAAAAAGGCCGACTCTTGGAGCGCGGACTTGGGCTTGAGAAAATCTCCTTTCGGAGCTTCCTCCGGGGCGAAAACGGGGCGAGTGCTCACTTTGCTGACTTTCATAGAATGAAGTATTTCGGGAACGAGAATATGTCGGTGGCGCCGCGCATTTGTTGCTAAGAATTTTCTAATAATTCCGCAATTTTATGCCGTTGATTCTGTACGAAATAACGCCTTCAAAAATCCCGAAACAACCCCTCGGTTTTTCCCCGGCAGCCCTGAAAATCGGCGTTTACAAGGCCGGAATCGCAATGCTATAGGCGCACCTCCAGTCACATTCCAGCTTTCAACGAGAAAGGTATATATGATCGAAAAGGGAACTCCCATTGAAGCCGCACAGGGAAAATTGGGCATCTTGCTCGTCGGCCTGGGCGCCGTCAGCACCACCTTCGTCGCCGGCGTCGAGCTGATCAAGCGCGGCCTCGCCAAGCCCATCGGTTCCCTCACCCAGCTGGGCCATATCCGTCTCGGAAAACGTACAGACAAAAAAAATCCCCTCGTCAAAGACTTCGTCCCCATCACCAAGCTCGAGGACCTGGTCTTCGGCGCCTGGGATATCTTCCCCGACAACGCCTACGAGGCGGCCACCAAGGCCGGCGTCCTCAAAAAAAGCGATCTCGACGCCGTCAAAGAGCCACTGCAACAGCTCAAGCCCTTCGCCGGGGCCTTCGACCAGAATTTCGTGAAAAAACTGGAAGGCAAGCACGTCAAGAAAGGCACCCGCCGCGAGCTGGCCGACCAAGTCATCCAGGACATCGAAAACTTCAAAAAGCAAAGCGGCGCCAAGCGCATCGTGGTGATCTGGTGCGGCTCCACCGAGGTCTTCATCCAACCCGGCCCCGCGCACGCCAGCCTGAAGGCCTTCGAGGCCGCCTTGGACAAGGACGACAAGACGATCTCCCCCAGCATGATCTACGCCTACGCGGCCCTTAAGCTGGGCATTCCCTACGCCAACGGCGCGCCCAACCTGACGACCGACACCCCGGCGCTGCTCGAGCTGGCGCAGGAAACCAAGGCGCCGGTCTCCGGCAAGGACTTCAAGACGGGCCAAACCCTTCTGAAGACCATCCTCGCCCCCGGTTTCAAGGCCCGCTATCTCGGTCTCTCCGGATGGTTTTCCGCCAATATCCTCGGCAACCGCGACGGCGAGGTCCTGGACGATCCGGATTCCTTCAAGACGAAGGAAGAGAGCAAGCTGGGCGTCCTCGACACCATACTGCAACCCGAGCTCTATCCGGACCTGTACGGGAACTTCTACCACAAGGTCCGCATCCACTATTATCCGCCCCGCGGCGACAACAAAGAGGGCTGGGACAACATCGACCTGATCGGCTGGTGCGGCTACGACATGCAGCTGAAGATCGATTTTCTCTGCCGAGACAGCATCCTGGCCGCCCCGCTGGTGCTCGACCTCGTCCTTTTCATGGACCTGGCCAAGCGCGCCGGCATGAAGGGCATCCAAGAGTGGCTCAGCTTCTACTATAAGTCGCCGATGACGGCGGCGGGGCTCTATCCCGAGCACAACCTCTTCATCCAAGAGATGAAGCTCAAAAACACCCTGCGCTACCTGATGGGCGAAGAGCAGATCACGCACCTGGGTCTGGATTATTACGAATAGTCCCGTGGGTGCCGCCGCCCTGCGACATATCCTCGCGACGTTCTTTTTCGGCACAGTGGTCCTGCTGACGCAGGCCTCCGCGCAGGCCCGTGCCCCGCACCCCAGCATTCCCCCTCTTGTCGTCACCGACGGTTTCGGGGTCAATATCCACTTCACCGATCCCCAGCCCGGCGAGATGAAGAAGATCGCCGAGTCCGGCGCGCGCTGGGTGCGGATGGACTTGCATTGGGACGGCACCGAGCGCGAGAAAGGCGTCTACGACTTCAGCGCTTACGACCGCCTGGTTCA
>JADYZQ010000051.1 GCA_020853015.1 Deltaproteobacteria bacterium | reverse complement strand
TTGGCCTCGTGGGCGTGCTCGGCGGCGCGCTCGAGGTGCAGGGCCGCTTGGACGAAGTCGCGCTCGGCCTGGGCGCATAAGCCCAGGTAGTTTTCGAAGCGGGCGCGCTTCGCGGCCGGTGCCTTGCGCAGCAGGGCCTCGGGGGTCTTGTCCAGCAGGGCCTTGGCCTCGCGGCGCCGGCCCTGGCGGAAGGCCAGGTAGGCCCCGGTCAGGTAGTATTCTAGGTTGGGCTGCGCCTTCAGCGCCGGGTGCTCGTAGAGCCGCGACAAGAGGCCCTGGGCCTCGGCGAGGCGGCCGGACTCGGCCAGGAGATAGATCAGGGTAGCGAGGAAGTCCGCGACCAAGGCCGCGTTGCGCCACTGATAGAGCTGGGGGAGCAGGGGCTCGGCGAAGGCCAGAGCCTCGCGTTTTTTGCCGGCCCGCGAGAGCTCGAGCAGGGTCTTGAGGAGCTGCTCGGGCGGGGCCCCGGTCGCGGGCTTAAGCGTGGGGGCCTCCGTGGGGCGCGGCGGCAGGACGACCTGCGGGGGCGGCGTCGCCGTGTGGAACTGCTCGCGTTCGTAATGGTTCAGGCAGCGGATCACCTCGGAGGCGCTACCCAGGCGCTGTCCCGGCTCCGGGAGGACGAGGCGGCGGATGCACTCCAGGACCCCGCGCGGGACCTCTCCGGCGCGCAGGACCTCGAGGTCGAGGCGGCCCTCGCTCAAGGCTTCCAGGTAGTCCGCGAAGGAGCCCCCCGGGAGGCTCGGGAGCTTGCCGAGCGCCAGGTGGTAGAGGACGACGCCAAAGCTGTAGAGGTCGGCCCGGTGGTCGTAGGCGGAGCCGGCGAGGACCTCGGGGGCCATGTAGGGGAGGCTGCCGGCGGGGGCGGCGCCCGCCTCGCCTGGGCCCAGCGCAAGGCCGAAGTCGATCAGCTTCAGGCGCAGGCGCTCCGGCACGCCCTCGGCCTCCCGCTCGTGGACCCGGCCGACGAGGAGGTTCTCCGGTTTCAGGTCGCGGTGCAGGATGCCGCGCTCGTGGATCTCGCCTAAGGCCCAGGCCGCCTGGACGATCAGCTGGAAGACGGCGTTCCAATCGCGGGTCCGGGCCTCGCGGACCAGGTCGCGGCCCTCGACAAACTCGGTGACGTGGTAGAGCCGGTCGCCCGCCTCGCCCCAATCTTCCAGGCGGGCGATGTGAGGGTGGCGCAGCTGGTGCAGGACTTCGCACTCGCGGCGGAAGGCCCGCTCGCGCTCGGGTCCCCCGCGCGCGAAGGTCTTAAGGGCGACGGGGCGCCCGTTTCGGGAGAGGTCGCGGGCGAGGTAGACGGTCCCCTGGGCGCCCTCGCCGAGGGTGCGGACGATCTCGTAGCGGTCGGCGATGCGTTGGGGAGGGGTCATGGGGAAGGGCCTCGCCTTCCATTAAGCAAATAATGTTTATTATTTATACAAAAATATTTATTCAAAAATAATTTTTAAAATAATTAATTTAATTTCAATTAGTTATAAAATGTAAATTATTGGCACAATAGTTGAAACATCAGGCCCTGTCTCGAAATCTTCAACCTTGAAATAGGAGTGCCCGATGTCCTCTCACCCACGATTTAAAGCCCGCCATCTTGTCCTTGCTTGGGCCGTACTCAGCCTCGCCGCCTGCGGAAACGAAGACAAGTTCTACGAATGCGGCACGCAGGGCGAGTGCGGCAGTGGCCAGGTCTGCTGCTACCACGAGGGCGGGTCGGAGTGCGTCTCCGCCGCTTCTTGCGAGGCCCCCGTGCCTCAGGGCCCTCCCGCGCCGGGGCCCACCCCGGCCGATCCCGAGCCCGCGGAGATCCCGGCCACCGGTTCCTGCAGCGAGGCCCAGCCGACCACCGGCGGCTACCTGACTCCCTGTCGCGACCAGGGCGACTGCGGCGAGGGCTTGGTCTGCGCGACCGAGGATTGCCTCTGCGTCTTTCTCTAGACCCCAGTATCTCGAAAGGCCCCTCCTTGGCCGCCCGTCGCAGGGTAAGCCGGCGGCTGGCCTTGGGCCGAGGTACTGCTTCCGCCTCGAAAGCTTGGCGAAGCGGGGCGATTTGCCCCGATCTTGAACCCCGCAGCCGAGGGCCTTTTATCTTCGGCGGCTGGGAGGGCCCTTGTTTGGAGAGGTCTCGCCGGTGCGGGGTTTCGGGCAAGATTCCTTGTCCAAGGGATCTCCCTTCGAAAACCCAATGGGTGCCCGCAGGCTCCGCACCGGCATTTTTTTGACTACTAAGTAGTCATTTAATTGTATTCCAGAAAAGCCGATCAATTTAATTAAATAAAATCAATAGGATAATAGGAGAATGCGGCTTGGTCCGCGAATTGTAATGGAGAGGGTGGCGACGGAAATTCATCCGAAGCGGCAAAAGGAGGAGTCAATGTTCCGAAACGTCTTTGCAAAAATCTTAGCATATTCAGGTTTGTTTTGGGTCTTGGGGGCCTGCAGCCCCGGGGAGCAGGAGTTTGTCCTTCATCCCGGGGAAGAGATCTTGGAGGAGGCGAGGGAGAATTTTTCCGATTCCCCCAATTTGGCGGGAGAGACCCCCGCGGCGGAAGAACTGCCGCCCCCGGGACCCCTGCCGGCGCCGACGGAGGCTCCCGAGCCGCCCCCGCCGAGTGGTCCCGGAGGCCCGCAGGCCCGGTGGCCGGTCGAGGCCTCGCTGGGCTCCTTGCAGCCGGCGGGGGATTTGGTGGCGATGGGAGCTTATACCGTTGTCCAGTCGGTCGACGTCACCCTTCCCTTGCAGAAGGTCTACGCCATGGCGCCCCTCGAGTACACGACCCCGAATGGGACGGCGATGAGCTTCGACCCCCTGGCGCGCATCCTGCCCCTCGAGGGCAGCGGGAGCCTGCGCTTCGTCCGCAGCGGCCCGCTTCGGCCCAGGGCCGAGCGTTTCGTCGAGGTCCGCTTCACCGTGCGCTTCCCCAGCCGCTTCGCCTACAACCCCGCGACGGGATATTGGGGGAACTTCTTTCCGATCGATTGGGTCCGCTTCAAGTTATTGGCCTGCACGGCGCAGGGAAGGTGCAATGCCCTGGTCGAGGAGATCCCCGCCCAGACCCTGCCCGGCAGCTGCCAGGGCCCCGATGCGGGCTGCGAGCGGCAATACCAGGTCCGTCACGACCTCAACGATTTCGCGGACCACTACAAGGTCTTGGTCGAGGGGACCAACGCCGCGGACTATGAGGATTCCAGCGGGCATGCCCGGCTGTGCAGCAATTCCGTCGAGGATTGCCTCTACTCCCACCCCTATTGTGTCGCCGGGCTCTGCGCGGCGGTGGCCCGCGGTGGCGACTACTACCAGGTGGCCACCCCCGCGGCCTTGACCGCAAATTAAGACCTACCCCTTCCACTCACGTGGAACCCGGACGGCCCCCCTCGCGCGAGGGGGGCCGTTTTTTTCGGAGGCAGGCGCAGGTCTGGGTAAGGAAACACGGCGACTGGGGGCCCGCCCCCTCCGGACCTTTCGGGAAGAACGGGCGGGGTGGAGACTCTCCCCCACGAAGGCATTGCGTACAGAAACTTAAGTAATTAATAAACAAAGAGAATATTTTTTTGTTCGTAGGGAAAATTTGGCAATCCATTTGCTAACGTCTAAGCCCAAGATGGCACGTCACTCGCAAAACATCGCAACGGAACAGAGCTGGGAAGGAAGCCACCACGAGGTCCTGGAGGGGATCCGCCTCGTCGGGCAGGAGGCACCTTCCTTCCCCGGCAATCCCTACCTGCAGGCGGCGATGGGCGAGGAGCTGCGCCGCATCCAAGAGCGCGCGCGGCGCGGCGACAAGCTGGCCCGCCGCTACGTGGGCGGCCGCCGCAAGGCGCTGAGCTAATTTTTTTTTCAGGAGTTTGGGTGAAGGCCGATCTTCTAGGGGAAGATCGGCCTTTCTTTTTTCCGGTTCCCGCGACGCCGGATTTGAGGTCGGGAGCGGCCGGCATGCCCTCCGCTCGGTCGTTTTTCGGCGTCTGGCAGGGAATTTTTCCTCGCAAGATTTTCTTCGTTTCGAAAATTTTTGACGCAGGCAATAAGTCGGCTCCTTGCGTCATAACAAGCGCTGCGAGCTCCGCCCCCTGTGGATAAGTTTCTGCGAAAAATCCGCCTCTCCGTCTTGCGATCTTTGCGCGAAGCATCTAGGATACGCCCATCTGGGATTTCCATTTCATTAAAAAAATCGAACTCAAAATTCCGCGACGCCGTTGAAAGCTTAAAACATGAATCCACTCGCGCACACCTTGGAAGAATTGCTCAAGAGCCCCCGCAAGGCGCTCGAATCGCTCTTGCCCGTCGGCTCCTTGGGCGAGATCCCGCAGCAGGTGAAAAAAATTCTCTCCTTCGACTACGACGATCAGCCGCTGGAAGAGAAATACTTCGCCATGCACCGCCATTGGCTGAAGCTGCTGCACGACTATTACTTCCGCGTCGAGCACGCCGGTCATGTCGACGAGGTCGCCCAGCTGGCGCGTCGCGAGAAGGTCATTTTGGTCAGCAACCACGCCAACACCCTCGAGGCGGCCTTGATTTGCTACTATTTTTACCTGCGCAAATTGGGCGTGGTGCGGACCCTGGTCTACAAAGAGGCCTTCCGCCTGCCGCTGGTCCGCGAGTTTTTCCGCAGCGGCCAGTGCATCCCGATCAGCGTCGCGGCCGGCAAGGAGGCCCTCAAGAAGGACCACATCCTGCTCTTCCCGGAGGGCATGGACTTCATCAAACACTACATCAAGCGCGATTACGTGGTGAAGTTTCACAAGGGCTTCCTCAATATCGCGCGCGAGTATCTGCAGGAGCACCCCGGCCGTAAGGTCCACATCGTCCCGGTGGGACACGACGGGATCGACTACACGATCAAGTTTTGGATCATCAACCATCCCTTCCTGGTCGAGAAGTTCATCAAGCCCTACCTGCACTATCCTTATTTTGTATTCCCCAAGGCACCGATGATCTTTCCCAGCAAGGCGATCTTCAACTGGGGCCGCCCGCGCGCGGTGGGCTTGGACGAGCTGCAGGGCGAAAAGGCCTTGACCAAGCTCACCCACGAGTTCCGCGGCGACGTCGTGCGCCTGAAGCACCGGGCGCGGCAGCTCCGCAAGCTCAGCAAAACCGCCGAGGCTCAGACTCAGAATTTTGATAGAAAATAGTCTCTCTTTCTTCCCGCCGCCCCCCCCGAACGCCACGTTTGATACCGCACCTAAGAATGGTTTTTAGTTGAAAATTAGAGTTTCCCCGCTAACATGCGCCCAAACTATTTCCTTGAGCCAAAAAAAGGAGAGCGGACATGCAATCTATCGAAATTCTCCAGTCGGTCTTCCGCTGGATCCACGTCGTCGCGGGGATCCTGTGGATCGGCCTCCTGTATTTCTTCAATTTCGTCAACGGGCCCTTCGCCGCCACCATGGACGGCGACACCAAGAAGAAGGTCGTGCCGCAGCTGATGCCGCGCTCGCTGTTTTGGTTCCGCTGGGGCGCGCTGTGGACCTGGGCGACCGGCGTGATCCTGCTGATGCTGGTCTTCTACCACGGCGGGGCGCTCTTCGCCGGGGCCACGCAAAACTGGACCCTGCCCACCTTCGTGATGCTCGCCGTGACCTTCTTCGGCGTCTTCGTCTATGACGCGATCATGAAGACGCTCGGCGCCAAGAACCTCAAGGCGGCGGTGGTGCTTTCCTTCCTGCTGATTTCCGGCTTCGTCTACCTAATGGGCACTTGGGCGGGCTGGAGCTTCCGCGGCTACAACATCCACGTCGGCGCCCTGTTCGGCACGATCATGGCCTACAACGTGTGGTTCCGCATCTGGCCCAATCAAAAGAAGATCATCACCGCGGTCCGCG
>JADYZQ010000050.1 GCA_020853015.1 Deltaproteobacteria bacterium | reverse complement strand
GGTACGCCCACAGGCAGTTGTCAAAGGTCGTCAGGATAAGTCGGTTGTCGTCGCTGGCGCTTAGGACCTCTCGGAACTTCGCCGGCAGCGAAGTCCGCCCCTTGTCGTCGATGGTGTATTCGAAGCGTCCGCGAAACATGGCTGCCATTACAATCCTAGAGTCGGGCGCTCGTCAACCACTTTAAACCACATTAGGCCACGTTTTGGGCTATTTAAACCACCGACCTCGAAAATGTCAATAGGGGGAATGAAAAAATAATAGAAAAAACGAGAGATTATCCACAGGAGTTCAGGCGGACGCGAGATGTTTTGTACATTTTTTGTGTCTGGCATTTTTTCCCTGGGAAAGTTAAGGCCGGACCATGCCAACCGTCTACGACGTCATCGTGATTGGTGCCGGCTTCGCCGGTGCGGCGACGGCCTACCATCTCTCGCGGCTGGGCGCGTTTCGGATCCTGATTCTGGAGCGCGAGGCCGAGCCGGGCCGCCACGCCTCCGGCAAGAACGCCGCTCTCTTGCGCCAGGCGGTGAACGACCCGCAGGTCGGCGCGATGGTGCAGGAGACGCTGCGGGCGCTCGAGTCGCCGCCGGAGGATTGGGAGCGGAAAAATATCTTCCGCTGCACCGGGTCGGTGTTGCTCGGGGAGAACCGCGTCCTGAGCGGGTTTGCTGGTTTGCTGCAAAAACTCGGCGCGGCCTTCGAGCTACGCGGGCGACACGACTTTCCCGAAAATCTGGACGCGGAGTTTCGCGAGGAGCTGCGCGCGGCGGACTACGAGGCCTTGCTCTTCACGCCAGGCGACGGCGTCGTGGACGTCGCCGCCTTGCTCGCCAACTACCTCGACGCCGCGCGCTCGCGCGGCGCGACGCTGCGCTGCGGGGCGGAGGTGCGCGGCCTGAGCCGCGAGACCGAGGCCTGGCGGGTGTCGACCGGCGCGGGCGAGTTCCGCGCCCGCCTGGTGGTCAACGCCGCGGGGGCCTGGGCCGGCGGGCTCGGCGTCGCGGCGGGCCTGCCCGACCGCGGTTTCGAGCACTTTCGGCGGCATCTCTTCCTCGCCGCGCCCGCCGCGCCGAAACTGGATCGGCCCTACCTCTGGGACACGGCCCACGAGTTCTACTTCCGCCCGGACTCGCAAGGACTCTTGCTCTGCGCGGGAGACGAGGAGGCCCACCCCGCCCGCGAGCCGGCGGTGGACCCGCGCGTTGAGACGCGGCTCTTCGAGAAATTGCGCGCGTATTTTCCCGCCTTGGCCTCTCCGGAGATCCGCCGGGCTTGGGCCTGCCTGCGTAGCTTTCTCCCCGGAAGCCCGTTTTTGATCGAGGCGGAGGTTGGGGCGCCGGGCTTCCTTTGGGTCGCCGGCCTGGGCGGCCACGGGATGGGCAGCAGCTTCGGAGCCGGACGCAGTGCGGCCGAGCGGGCGGCCGCATTTTTGAATAGGCAAGCTCCATGAAATCGTTGTAGATCCAGCCGCAGCTTCAACCGGGTTCCTCAAGAAAGGGGGATTTATGGGCAAGAAAAAGAAACGCAGCGTGAAGAAAAACAAGGCCGTCCGGAAGGCCGCCAAGGCCGTCCGCGCGGCAAGCTCCCTTCCCAAAAAATCCGCCGTCAACGTCCGGCGTCTCGAGGCCGAGATCAACCGGCTCAGCGAATTGCTCGACACCATCAAGAAGAAGAGCGCCCTCGTGCGCCGCTCGCTCGCCTACCTCGAGCGCGAGCAGAAGGCGGTCATGAAGCAGATCAAGCACGCGCGCAGCTTCCTGCTGCGCCTGAAGAACCGCGGCATGCGGGCCCTGCAAAACTTTCCGCAGAACGCGGAAGAGCTCTACCAACAAGTGAAACGGGAATTTAACCGGGTCTCGAAGCGCTGGACGTCCTAGCGGCGGGCTTCCGAAAAGTTCTCATTGCGATTCCAGCTCGGCCGTCTCGGGCGCGTGGACGCGCGGGTGGTATTCAAAGCCGAGCTCGCCGTCGAGCATCCCCACCGACACCGTCCCGCCTTTTTCGAGGCGGCCGAAGAGGATCTCGTCGGCCAGGACGCGCTTGATCTTCTCTTGGATGAGGCGGCTCAAAGGACGGGCGCCGTATTTCTCGTCATAGCCGTGCTTCGCCAGCCATTCCTTGGCCTCGGCGCTCACCTCGAGGTCGACCTTCTTTTCCAACAGCTGCATCTCGAGCTCGGCCAAAAACTTCTCGACGACGTGCAGGACCGTTGCGGCGTCGAGCTGCGAGAAGGGAACGATCGCGTCGAGCCGGTTGAGGAACTCGGGGCTGAACAGGTCCTTGATCGCCTTCATGTCGTGGCCCTGCGAGCCCGCGGCGTTCTCGATGCCGATCGACTTCTTCGCCAGGTCGCGGGCGCCCGCGTTGGTGGTCATGATCAGGATGATGTTGCGGAAATCCGCCTTCTTTCCGTTGTTGTCGGTGAGCGTCCCGTAGTCCATGACCTGCAGGAGGATGTTGAACAGGTCGGGATGCGCCTTCTCGATCTCGTCGAGCAGCAGCACGGCGTGGGGCTTCTGGTTGATCGCGTCGGTGAGCAGGCCGCCTTGGTCGAAGCCGACGTAGCCCGGCGGCGCGCCGATCAGGCGCGAGACGGTGTGCTTCTCCATGTACTCGCTCATGTCGAAGCGCAGGAATTGGATGCCGAGCACGCGCGCCAGCTCTTTGCTGAGTTCGGTCTTGCCGACCCCGGTGGGGCCGCAGAACAGGAAGGAGCCGATCGGCTTGTCCGCCGGGCCCAGCCCCGAGCGCGAGAGCTTGATCGCCGAGGCGAGCTGCTCGATCGCTTTTTCCTGTCCGAAGACGCGCTGCTTGAGCTCGCGGTCGAGGTGGCGCAGGGCCTCCTTGTCGGTGAGCGAGACGGTCTTGGGCGGGATGCGGGCCATCTTGGCGATCATCGTCTCGACGTCCTGGGCGGTGACGGTCTTCTTCTGCTGGGACTTGGGCCGCAGGCGCAGGGCGGCGCCGACCTCGTCGATCACGTCGATGGCCTTGTCGGGCAGATGGCGGTCGTTCAGGTATTTCGCGGAAAGCTGCGCGGCCGCGGCCAGTGCGGATTGCGTGTAGTGAACTTGGTGGTGCGCCTCGAAACGCGACTTGAGGCCCTTCAGGATCTTGATCGTCTCCTCGACGCTGGGCTCGGGGACGTCGATCTTTTGAAAGCGACGGCTGAGGGCGCGGTCCTTCTCGAAGGCCTTGTACTCCTGGTAGGTGGTCGAGCCGATGCATTTCAGGTCGCCGGAGGCGAGCACGGGCTTGAGCAGGTTGGAGGCGTCCATCGTGCCTCCGGTGGTGGCGCCGGCGCCGATCAGGGTGTGGATCTCGTCGATGAAGAGGACCGCGCCTTCCTCTTTCTTGAGGCGCGCTAGCACGGCTTTGAGGCGCTGCTCGAAGTCGCCGCGGAACTTGGTGCCGGCGAGCAGGGCGCCGAGGTCGAGGGCATAGATGGTCGCCCCGGCCAGCAGCTCGGGGACGTCCTTGTTGTAGATCTTGAGGGCCAGGCCCTCTGCGATCGCGGTCTTGCCCACGCCCGCCTCGCCCACGTAGAGCGGGTTGTTCTTGCGACGGCGGCAGAGGACGTGGATGGTGCGCTCCAGCTCCTGCTCGCGGCCGATCAGCGGGTCGACCTTTCCCTCCCGGGCCTTCTGGTTGAGGTTGACGGCGAAGCGCTCGAGGACGTCGCCGCCGGGCGCGGCCTCTTCCTCGCCCTCTTCGCCGACGGAGGCGCCGAATTCGGGCTCTTCGGTCTCGCCGGGCAGCTTGCTGATTCCGTGGGAGATGTAGCTGACCACGTCGAGGCGGTGGATGCCCTGCTTGCCGAGGAAGTACACGGCGTGGCTGTCTTTCTCGCTGAACAGTGCCACCAGCACGTTGGCGCCGGTGACTTCGCTTTTGCCGGAGGCCTGGACGTGGAAGAACGCGCGCTGCAGGACGCGCTGCACCGCCAGCGAGGTGTGGATCTCGGTTTCGCCCTCGCCGCCGGAGGCGATCAGCTGGTCGTCGAAGAAGCGCTCGAGGTCCTTGAGCATCTTCTGCACGCTGCCGCCGCAGGCGTGGATGATCTTGATGATCCCGCCGTCCTGGAGCAGGGCGTAGAGGACGTGCTCGAGCGTTAGGTAATCGTGCCGCCGTTTCTTGGCCTCGGTGTAGGCGAGGTTGAGCGAATTTTGCAGTTCCTTGCTGATCATGGGCCTTGGACAGCCTTTCCGTTAAACCTTAAGCCTCTTCCATGGTGCATTGTAAGGGATATTCGTGCTTTCGGGAATAGTCGATTACCTGGGATACCTTGGTCTCGGCGATCTCCCGCGGATAGATCCCGCAGACCCCCGTTCCCTTGTAGTGCACGTGCAGCATGATGCGGGTGGCCTCCTCGACGGTCTTTTGGAAGAATTTCTGCAGGACCTCGACGACGAACTCCATGGTCGTGTAGTCGTCGTTGAGCAGGACCACCTTGAACATGGTCGGCCGTTTGACCTGGCTGCGGGTCTTGGTGGCGGTGCGGCCCTCGCGGTCGTGTTTTTCCTCTCGTCCCATGCCACCTTTATATGCGACCCGGACGCTTTCCTGCAAGCCGGGCCGGTTTCAGTGTCGATGGGGCAGGCGTCGACGGCTTAAGTCGACAAAATCTTAATTGGTTCCCCAACTTAGACACTTCGACACTTAGGCACCTCGACACTTGCTCCGCCTTGACATTCCCCGGGCCCTGGTTAAGCCTGGGCCCGGATGGCGATTCCCCGGCAAATGCGCATGGCGCGCTGGTACGCACCCGAAGAGATCCGGCTCGACACGGTCGACGTGCCTGCGCCGGGCCCCGGCGAGGTCTTGGTGAAGATCGGCGCGGCCCTGACCTGCGGCACGGACTTCAAGACCTTCAAGCGCGGGCATCCGCGGCTCATCCGGGAAATTCCCGGCCCCTTCGGTCACGAGATGTCGGGCACCGTCGCCGCTCTGGGCGCTGGCGTCGCCCGCTTCCGCGAGGGCGACCGCGTGGTGGTCGGCAATTCGGCCCCGTGTTTTCAATGCTTTTACTGCCAGCGGCAGGCCTACAGCCTCTGCGAGGACCTGCAGTTTCTCAACGGCGCCTATGCCGACTATATCTTGGTGCCGCGCCGCATCGCCGAGGTGAATCTCTACAAGATCCCAGACGTGCTTCCCTTCACGATCGCCTCGCTCGGCGAACCCCTGGCCTGCGTCCTCAACGCCTTCGAGAAGGTTTCGCCCAAGCCGGGCGAGACGATGCTTTTGCTCGGGGCGGGGCCGATGGGCGTGCTCTTCGTCCAGCTCGCCAAGCTGCACGGGCTGCGCCTCGTGGCGGTCGCACGCGACCCGGAGAAATTGCAAAACCTCAAGGCCTTGGGCGCCGCGGAGGTCGTCAGCCTTACCCACGACGCGGATGCCCTCGCCAAGACTCGTTCGCTGCTGAACGAGGGGCGGGGCGCGGACCTGGTGATCGAGGCCGTAGGCCTCCCCGAGATGTGGGAGCTGGCCTGCGACCTCGCCCGCCCCGGCGGCAGGGTTTGCTTCTATGGGGGTTGCGCCAAGGGAACGGAGGTGAAGCTGGACACCTACCGCGTTCATTACGAGGAGCTGCAGCTCTTTGGGGTCTTTCACCACACGCCCGCCTATTTCCAAAAGGCGGTGGAGTATTTGAGCTCGGGCAAGATTCGCCCCGAGGGGCTGGTCGTCGGCGAGTACCGACTCGACCAGATCCACGAGGTGTTTCGCAAGGGAGAGAAGTCGAATCCGCTGAAATTGGCGGTCATCCCCTGAGCGGCCGGTTTATTTCGAAGGAGGTTCCATGAGTCCGCGCGTCTTCACCGTCCACTACACCCTCTACGACCCCGCCGGGACGGTCATGGACTCCACCCGCGACCGCCAGCCCTTGAGTTTCGTCGAAGGGTCCGGGCAGATCCTGACAGAGCTCGAGGAGGGCATCTTGAAGCTGAAGCCCGGCGACAAGGCCGAGATCTCCGTTCCCTCCGATCACGTCTTCGGCTCCCGCGAGGAGGGCCGCGTGATGAAACTCAGCCGCGAGCAACTGTCCAAGCCCGACCTGCAGATCGGCCAGCAGTTTCGCGTGAGCGGCGATCCCGCCGCGCCGCCGGCCACCGTGATCGACGTCACCGGGGCTTTCTACATCGTCGACACCAACCACCCCTATGCCGGGATGGACCTGCGCTTCGAGGTCGAGCTGTTGTCCATCGATCAGCGGTAACTGATTGTTACCGGATGGATGAGCCTTATTTTGGCGTTTTCTTAAATATTTAATAAATTCAATAAGATATTTTCATAATCCCAGGATGGGCACGGCCTTTGCTTTTGCTACGGGTGGGTAAGGGAAGCGTCACAAACCAGGACCTTCCCGAAGGGGAGGTCGCGCCACAAGGAGGGGATTATGAAGACTTTTATCACCATATTGGCCGCGATCTTCGGCTTTGCCTTCGCCGCCCCGGCCGGGGCCCTCGTGCCCGGGGCCCACATCAGCTCGGTCACCCGGATCGACGAGGGGAATTGCGCCGTTACCATCGTCCCGTCGGGCTCTCTCTTGGACATCCTGCCGACCGACAAGCTCACTTTGGAAGGAAACGTGCTGGCCACCTTGGCCTCGCTGCTGGAGCTGGACCTCGACAGCGCGGACGAGGTGTTGGCCGCGACGACTTCCTTCGAGGAATTGGTCGGCATCGACGCCGATGTCCAGCTCGATCCCGAGGATTGCGTCGAGATGTTCGCGGGAAATCAGCTGGAGTTGGTGGATACGCTGACGGGCGTGGTCGACAGCATCGAGTTGCCGGAGGGATTCGGAGACTTGACCTCCCTCTTGATCGACGAGGACGGAAATTTGAAGCTCTTGAATCTCCGCGACGAGCCGACGCAAGTCGGGAACAGCGGCGGCGATACCGGCAGCGTCGGCGGAGGGGACGGTGGCGTCGGCGGTGACGGGCCGGACGACGGGAATCCAGGCGCGCGGGTCGGAGCCTTACCCGATGTGGGCGGCGGCTGTGCGTTGAGCCCGGGTCTCGGCGCGGAAGCCGGCGACGCTGTCGCTTGGCTGGCAGCCGCCGCCCTTTTATCGGTCGGCGCCGCGCGCCGCCGAGGACTCAAGGCTTAAAAGGCGTATCTTCTACCTGCCCTAAACCCTGAGCAGCCGGGCCGGACCTCTCTCCGGTCCGGCTGTGTTTTTTTCCGCGGCCTTAGGGCGTCGCACAGAATTCGGCTCAGGCCGGTGCGGGGTGGCGGGGCGGAGTTGGAGGCTTAGACGTCGTCGTCCTCGCCCTTGGGTTCCGTCGGCACCTCCGAGGGGACCGGCTCGGGCGGCGCCTCGGGCTCGCAATCGCTGAGGCAGGTCTCCGGCGGAGGCCAGGGGCAAGTAAACGACAGGGAGGAGCTTCGAGCCTTTTCCCAAACGCCGTCCCGCAAGATTTCCACGCTTAATTCGAAGCTTCGCGGCAGTTGGGCGAGCAATTTATAGCTGTAGACGAAGATCTGTTCGAGCTCGAAGTAAAATTCCCAGCCCTTGAGGTCGCAGACGGCGGAATATATTTCCTGGAATTCGAAGCCGAGATCCCGCGAGGCCAGCAGGACGCGCGGCGGGATATCGCCGGCATGAGACTTGGAGGGCCGGCATCGGTAGTCGTGGTCTTGGGCGATTTCCGCCAAAGGTAGATAAATCGATACCAGGCAGAGGTACTCGGGTCGTTCCGGGGTATGGCCTTCGCCGATTTGCGTGGAGAAGACCGACGGCTCGGCGTCCGCGAGGGGAGGTTGGAACGGTGGGATGGGCCCTTCTTGGGAATCGAAGGGGCCGGGCAAGCCGGGTCCCGAATTTTCGGGCCTCGAACTGTCGTTGGAGTCCCCAACCTCGGTCGAGTCCGCGTCGATGATCGAAGTTTCGGAAGGCGCGAAGGGTTGGCCCAAGCAGGAGGTCAAACCCGCCGCGAACAAGATGGAACTGAAGGTAAATCCCCGCCGGAAGAGTTTTCCGAACACGTCCCCTCCCTTCCCGACAAAGTTCCTGTACAAATTCTAAAGAGGCCTTTCGGGTGAGGCAAGGAATATTTACGTCGCCTCCGGCCTCAAGGTTAGGGTCTCGGGGAACTCGCCCGGTGTCCCGGAGACTTCGAGATTTTCCAATTCCCAACGAATCCGATCCGATTTTCGATCGCGCAGGTAGCTCTCCTTGAAGGCGGGAGGGAGCTGCTTTTCCAGCGTCTCCAGCGCGGATTGCGCGGATCGGAAGAAATGCCGCGCCCGGGCGGGACGGCCGAGGAGCTTTTCCAATTTTCCGCGATTGTATTCCACCTCCCACAACAGCTGCCGGGTGCGGTTCTTGAGGACGTTGGTTTCCGCGGCCTCGAAGAGTCGCGAGGCCTCGGAAAAATCCGGATCCGGGCGGTCGCGGGCCACCTTGCCCAGCACCAGGTAAATCCAGGCCAAGAGGGGGTCCTCCGGACGCGGCCGGCAGAGTTTCAAGGCCCTTTCCCCGTCGCGTTGCGCCGCCGGATAATTTTTCCGGCTCCAGTGCAGCAGGGCCCGGTTCGCGCTGAGCTGCGCGAAGAGCCGCGGGTTTTGGGCGGGATTCACCAGGGAGATGGCCTGGTTGAGAAAGGAGGCCTGCAGATCCAGCAGGTGTTTCTGTCCCGCGAACAGCGCGAGGTAGTTCAAGGCCGAGGCCTCCTGTTCCGGGTAACGGTGTTGAACGGCGAGGTTCAACCATTCGTAACAGGATTTTTCCGCCTCCGAGGAACGGCCCATGTGGTGCTCGAGGTTGATCCAATTGTGAAATAACACGTTCGCGAGCTTGGGGTGGTAGGACTTCCGGCACAGGTCCCACGCGGCCTCGTAGGCCAGGAGCGCGCGCTGGATTTCTCCGCGCTCTTGGTAAGCCAAGGCGAGGTTGGTTTGCGCGGTGCCTGCCAAATATTCGTCGCCGGCGCGGAGGGCCGAGTTCGCCGCCTCCAGGTAGCAGGCCTCGGCCTCCTCGAATCGCGCGGCGTCCTTCGCGAGGGCGCCGCGCAGGTTGAAGACCCGCGCCGCCCCCCGGGCGTCCCGCCCGGAGGCGTAGGCCGCTTCGGCTCGGTCCAAGGCGTCTTTCGCGTCGGGGACGCGGCCCAGGCGCTGATAGGCGCGCGCCCGGATCTCCCAAAACAGGCCGCGCTCGGCGGGATCCGGCGGCGGCCTGGACGGCAACCAGTCCAAGGCCCTTTGGACGTGGCCCTCGGCGACGAGGTGGCGTGCCGCGTAAAGGCGGACGCGGGGATGCAGCTTGCCGCGCGGCCGCCGTTCCAGAAAGTCGGCCAAGGCGGCCCCCGCGGAGTAACGGCCTGCGTCGTATAAGTCCTTCAACCGTTCGACAAGCGTCGCTGTCTCGGCCTCCCGGCACTTCACCGCGTCGTCCCGTCTCGCCGGCCGGGTCGATTGAAAGCATCGCAGGTCGCCTTTCCAACGGTCGGTCATCCACCCTTCCTCCAACCATCGTTCCAAGGGTCGTTCCAGGGCGCCGGCGGCCAAGCCGACCAGTCCCTCGAGGGCGGAGGTGGGCAGGCTGAGGCGCGAACTTTCCAGGACGCCTCGGATGGAGCGCTTGCGTTCCTCCCAAAGTTCGGCGTGGCGCTCCAAGATCGCCCGCAGATCGGGAAGCGCTTCGCCCTTCCATCGCCAACCCTCCGAGTGCCAAACGAGATGGCCCGCTTCACGGAGCGCCTGGAGGCATTCTTCCAGCCGGGCGGGGCGGATCCCTCGCAGCTGCGCCAGCAGAGTTTCGCCGAGCTCCTTGGGGATGTCCCGGATTTCGGCCTCGAGAAACCGGCTCAAGGCGGCGGGGTCCGGAGGGGGCAGGCGGACGAGCTCGGCGCCCAGCGCGCGGGCCTGGTCCTCGTCTTCCAAGGCGATGAGCAGCGGCGAGGCCCAGGCCGTCGCCGCCAATTTTTTCCGGGCGGAGGCGGGAAGCTCTCCCTCCAGGTCGAGGAGCAGGGGGCATTTTTCGACGTCACTTCGGGACAGTATTTCCCGCAGTTCCGCGGCGCCTCGGAAATAGCAGGAGGGAATTCCCTGCAGCTGCAAGTCGGACTTGACGCGCCGGAGCAGCCGGCTCTTTCCCGATCCGGCCGGCGCGACGAGCGCGAGGATCTTTTTTCGCTTTCTTTTCAAGCGCCCCGCCAGGGAGGCGATGAGTTCCGCGTGGAAGAAGAAATCCGATTCTCCCAAGAAGTGGGCCGGCGCGTTGGCGTCCCGCAGGGGAAAGGATTCGCCCAGGCACCGGCTGAGGGCCTCCAGGACCTCGCCGGCCGATTGCGGACGCGCGGCGGGGTGCCGGGCCACCATGGAGTGGAGCCATTTGGAGAATTCCTCCGGCAGGGCCGGGTGGAGGCAGGGAAGGAAGTCGGGATCCCGGGTCGCTTGCCAGCGCAGGATCTCGAAGGGCTTTTGCGAGGGAAAGGGAAAGCGTTTGGCGAAGATCAGGTGAAAGAGCATTCCCAGGGAATAAATGTCGCTCGCCGCGGTCGGGGGCCTGCGCAAGAGGATTTCCGGGGCGGCGAAGGGCGGGGTCCCCAAGAAATCGGTCTCGTGGATTTGGCCGCGGCGCTTCCATTCGGCGATGCCGAAATCGATGACGTGGGCCGTGAGCTCGCCGCTCGCCTTGCGCCCGGCCACTAAAATATTGGCCGGCTTCAGGTCGAGATGCAGGACCCCGCGTTTGTGAATGTAGTCCACCGCCCGAAGGACTTGCGCGATCAGGTCGAAGATCGTGTTGAAATCCGCGTGCCGGGTCGCCGCGAGCAGGTCTTTCCCGTCCACCCACTCCGAAGTGAAGTACATTTCCTTGCGGGTGATGCCGAAATCGAGGACCCGCGCCAGATTGCGGTGCCGCAGCAGACTCAAGGTGGCGAATTCGTTTTTCAGGTCGGCGAGCAGGGGCGAGGGGCCCCGTCGGGGGATGCGGACCATTTTGAGCGCCACCGGGCGCCCGCCTTGCAGGGTGTCGCGCACCAAAAGGACCCGCCCGCCGCCGCCCTGCCCCAAGGCGGTTTTGATCCGATAGCGCCCCGCAATAAGAGCCTCCTTGCCCACGGAGGAAATTTTGCTCCCCCGCCGGGGCGGCGACAATGTTTTCTTTCCAAGGGGTCAAAACGGACCCGTCCTTGTCGGGTTTTCTCACTGAGTGGACAGGCGATTTTCCGGGGCCTCGGCCACCGACGGAAGGTTTTCTCGGGGAAAATCGCGGTGGGTCCCGCCTGGCATCGGCCTTGCTCCGCCTTCCGGTATCAGAAAAATACACGGCTCGCATGGGGGATCGTTATGGATCGAAGCGATCGTAGGACGCTCCGCAGGGCACGGCTTCGTCCCTTTTTCCTGTTTCATTTTTTCCTGGGCCTCGGCGCCGTCGCGGGATTTTTTTCCGCCAACTCCCTGCTGATCGGGAGCTTCGGCCCTTCGCTGCTGTTCCATGCCTATTTGTGCCAGGGCGTCCTGACCGTCCTGCTCAGCGCGATTTTTTACTTTCTGGCCGACCGTCTCCGCAAAGACGTCTTTCCTTCCGTCTGGTTTTCCCTGTTGGGGGCCCTGGTGTTGGGCTCCTGGGCCTTGTTGCAATGGGGGCCGGACCGGGCCGGCGTCGTCCTGGGCGTGCGCTCGCTGTTCGACGCCGTGGCGATCGCCTCGTCCTTGGGTTTCTGGTTGATGGTCGGCGACCGATTCTCGCCGCGGGGCGCGAAGGCGCGTTATTCGGGCTTGATGGCGGCCTACATCCTGGGCGACATGGCCGGCGGCCTGCTCCTCGAACGGACGGCCGGGGTCGTCTCCGGCGCCGATTTTATCCTGCTCTGGGGCCTGCTCCTGGCCGCGTCGCCGCTCGCGTTTCGCGGAATATTTCGGGGAAATCCCGCGCCGGCCGATCCCGCGCCCGCCGCAGCCTCGCGGCCGTCCCCGGGCGCGACCGGGGTCTTTAAGCCCTTGTCCCTGGTGCTTTTCGCCTTTTGGCTGATCTACTCGTTTTTTTCCGACGCGACGGACTACCTCTTCAACGCCGCGGCTTCGGACCGCTGGACGGACGAGGACGCGTTGGCCGCCTACTTCGGGAAGGTTGCCTTGTTCGCCAACGCCGGGATTTTGGGTTATCACCTCCTGCTTTCGAAGCGCGTCCTCAAGCGCTTCGGCGTCGATTTGACCGCGGCCCTGATCCCGGTCCTGATTGCGGCGTCCTGGACGCTGGCCTACGCCCGTCCTTCGCTCGCGACGCTCTCCCTGGCCCAGGGTCTGGTGTATTTTTTCCTGGATTATTTCGCGATCGCGCACCTGCATATCCCGCTGACGGTCTTTTCCAGGTCCGCCCGGGGCCGGGTGAAGGCCTTCACCGAGGGTTTCGGTCGGGCCTGCGGATTTATCTTGCTGTTCGGCGTCGCCGGCTGCTTTTCTTTTCGCCCGGAATTTTCGGACTTGGGGCGCATCGTCTTCCTGGGCGCCTTGGCCTTCCTCGCCTTCCCCGCCGTCTTTCGCTTCGTCTACCTGAAACATCTGCTGGAGGCGCTTCGCGCGAAGGATAGCCGCGTCGTCCTCAACGCGGTTTTCGGACTGAGCGAACGCGGCAAGGCGCGCGCCGAGCCCTTCCTGGTCGCTTTGTACCGCCGCTCCCGGCGCCGCCGGCTCAAGCGGGCCATCGTGCGTTGCTTCGGCCGCATGCGTTCGACGGCTGGGATGCAGGCGGTGCTTTCCGACTTCGCCGCATGCGACCGCCCGCTGCGCACGACGATTTTGCAGGTATGCCGCGAATGGGAAGGGTCGGCTTCCCTCTCTGCGGCTCAATGGAGGATCTATGGAAATATCTAGCTACCGTACCGGGGCGGGGCCGCAGGGCGTCGTTCGGGATTTTTTCATCAAGGGCTTCGATCATCCGTGGATGCCGACGGCCTTATTTTTGCCGCTGGCGTCGCTCCTGTTTTTCCTCATTCGGAGCAGGGGCGACATGCCTTGGCCGACTTCCCTCTTGTGGGCGGCTTTGGGAGTCGTCGCCTGGACCTTGGTGGAATACTTGCTGCACCGATACGTATTTCATTGGGTCGAGGTGCGGGAGCCCTATCGGTCCTTGGCCTCGGGACTTCATATCGCCCACCACCGCTCCGCGGAGATCGCGCATCTCATCCTTGCGCCCCCGGCCATCAGCCTGGGTTTCGGCCTCCTCATCTACGGGCTTCTCGCGGCCGCGACCTGGAGTTTCGCGAGGGCCGCTTTGATGGAGGCCGGGGCTCTATTGGGATACCTGGCCTACGAGTGGCTCCATTTCGGGGTGCACCGTTTCCGGAGTCCCGGATCCCTACTGCGCCGTCTCCAACGGCATCACTTTCAACACCACTATAAGGATCCGCGCCGCTGTTTCGGCGTCACCAGTCCGTTCTGGGACTGGGTCTTCGGGACCCTGCCCGCCAAGGCCGCGGCCCAAGAAACGAAGCGTCGATAGGAGGCCACGATGAAAATCCTGCGCGCCGAAAAATTACGCAAAGAATACCTGCTGGGAAAGTGCCGGGTTCGCGCCCTGCGCGGCCTCGATCTTGACATTCATTCCGGCGAGATGGTGTGCGTCATGGGCGCGTCGGGGAGCGGAAAGACCACGCTGCTGAACCTGCTGGGGCTGCTGGACACCCCGACCTCCGGGGCAGTTTGGCTGCAAAATCGCCCGACCCAAAACCTTTCCTATCGCGAGGCCGCGCGCCTGCGCAGCCGGTTTTTGGCCTTCATTTTCCAGTCTTTCAACTTGTTCCCGGTGTTGAGCGCCTTTGAGAACGTGGAATACCCGCTATTGTTCCACCCGCTTCCCTCGCGCGAGCGGCGGGAGCGGGTGTGGCGGGCCCTGGAGGCCGTCGGCCTGCTCGATGCGGCTTCGCAACGGCCGGACGAGCTCTCCGGCGGACAGCGGCAGAGGGTCGCGATCGCCCGGGCGCTGGTGACGCGGCCCCTGTTGATACTGGCGGACGAGCCCACCGCCAACCTCGACGCCGAGTCGGCCGAAACCGTCATGGCGGCCATGCGCCGGCTCAATTTGGAGCACCGAACCACATTTATCTTTTCCACCCACGACCCGCGTGTCGTTCACCACGCCACGCGGGTCGTGGAAATAAGCGATGGAGTGATCCCCTATGAAGGCGCTGCAGCGACTGTTCGAAATATCCTGGAGAAACGTCTTTCGAAATAAACGGCGGAGCCTGCTCACGCTGTTGATCCTGGTGCTGGGGAGTTCGGGCTTGATCCTGGTGGGGGGATTTTTCGAAAACCTCCTCGAAGGGCACCGCGAGCAGTTCATCCACAGCCAAACGGGGCATTTGCAGGTGAACCGCGCCGGCTACTTCCAAAAAGGCGCCTCCGCCCCCCTCGATTACCTGCTGGCGGACGTGGGTCGATTGCGGAGCGAGATCGAGGCCGAGCCCGGCGTGAAATTCACCGTCCCGCGGCTGAAATTCGGCGGCATGGCCAGCACCGAGGAGACGTCGATCGCGGTGTTGGTCGTGGGCACGGAGGCCCGGGCGGAGCGCCGGATGGGCGCCGTCAAGGCCGCGAACGTCGACCACGGCTCGACGCGCATCGTGGCGGGGCGCGATCTCGATCCCTCGGACGGCCTCGGCGTCCTGCTCGGCAAGGGCCTCGCCGAGGCCCTGGGCGTGGGAGTCGGGGACGGCTTTACCTTCCTGACCACCCGCCGGGCGGGCGCGATCGAGGGAGGGCAAATGCGGGTGCGGGGGATTTTCGAGACCATCGCCAAGGACTTCGACGATCACGCCGTGAAGATGAACCTGGAGGCGGCCCAACAGCTCTTGGGCGCCCCCGACCAGGTCCATTCCCTCCTGGTCCTGCTCGACGAGACCTCGCGGACCGTTCCGGTGCGCGACCGTCTCCAAGGCGGATTTCAGGCCGCCGGCCGCGGATTGGAAACCCTGACCTGGGAAGAGCAGGGGCTTTTCTATCGGCAAAGCAAGGATATCTTGGCGAGGATCTATGCGGTCATCCAGCTCATCATCGGGGTGATCTTCCTGTTCAGCATCGCCAACACCGTCAACATGGCTCTATTCGAGAGGATCCGAGAATTCGGCACCATGATGGCGATGGGCAACGGGCGGGGCACGGTTTTCCTGACGATTTTCGCGGAGTCTCTCATCCTGGGAATCCTGGGCTCGGCGGGCGGCATCGCCGCGGGGTTGGGGCTGGCCCAGGTCGTCTCGGCGATCGGGATCGAGATGCCTCCGCCTCCCCAAAGCTCGAGCGGTTATTTCGCGATGATCAGCGTGACCTGGCCCTTGATCCGGGAGACCGCGGCGATTTCCCTCGCCGCCACGGCGCTCTCCGCGCTTTGGCCGGCCTTCCGCGCCTCGCGGTTTCGGATCGTGCAGGCGCTTGGGTATGTGTGAGCATTTTACTCGCCGTTCATGATGTCGATGATTTGTTCCCGATGCTGCTTGGCGTCCTCGTAACCCAGGTCGAAGAGGGTTTGGAGGTAGGCGGGGGCGAAGGTGAGGTAGCTCAAGAGGTCGCTGCCGGTGGCCGGGTCGATGTCGAGCAGGCGGAACAGGAGCTTTTCGAGGGCGGTGAACTTGAACTGCTTGCGCGCCTTGTGCGTCCAGCGCAGGAAGAGCCCGCTGATCGACTGCGAGGGCTTGATTTCGAGGGCGCGGATCTTGCGCAGGCCGCGGCTGGCGATGTCGACCTTCAGGCCGTCCTTCGCCATCCGCTTGTTGAGTTTTTCGAGGTAATCCGCGCCGTAGACCTTCTCGCTGGTCTCGACGATCGAGTTGATCCGTTCCAGCTGCTCCATGTCGTACTCGATGCGGTCGAGGAAGACGCCGTTGAGCAGGCGGCCCAGCTGCAGGGCGATGGTGGGTTCTTTCATGTCCTTCTTGAACTTCAGCTTCTCCATGATCGGCGAGCGGTAGCGCAGGCCCACCACCAGCATCGAGCTTGCGCCCAGCTGGATCGCCGGCGACATCGGGGTGAAGAGCCGAAGTCCGCCATCGGCGTAATAGGTGCCGTCGACCTTGACGGCCGGGAAGACGATCGGGATCGCCGCCGAGGCCATTGCGTGATCGACGTTCAGGTCGACGTCGTGGAAGGGATAATGCCCCTGATAGACGACGCCCGGCTTGCGTTTGACGAAGAGCTCGTGGCGGCCGTTGCGCAGGTTGGTGGCGTTCAAGGCCACCGCGTCGATGGGCCCCGCTGCGACGTTCCGGTTGACGGCGTCCCAGGGGACGATTTTTTTCAAAAATTCGCGCAAGGGGCTGGTGTCGAGGAAGGAATTGAAGTGCGGCCCCTTGCGGCGGGTCAGCTGGAAGGGGTTGAAGGTCAATAAATTTCTCAGGATGCCGCCGACCGTCGAGCCCAGGAAATGCGTCGCGGCCCCGAAGTCCCGCAGGTAGACGTCTTCCTGGCGGATCGAGAACCAGATGTCCTTGATCTTCTCGGCCTGTTTGTCGGTGTCGTCGGCCAGGGCCGCCATCGCGGCCGTGTTGATCGCGCCGACGCTGGTTCCGACCTTGATGCTGAAGTTCTTGCGCGCCGTCTTGGGCGGCAGCCCCTTGCGCACGTAATACAATACACCCGCTTCGTAGGCGCCGCGGGCGCCGCCCGCCGAAAGGACGATGGCGAGCTTTCCCATGGTTTATCCGTTTTCCTGAGCGAGGGTGAGAAAGCTGTCCTTGGCGGCGCGCAAGGTCTTGGCGATTTCGTTTTCGCCGTGCGCCAGCGAGACGAACCAGGCCTCGTAGGGCGAGGGCGGCAGGTAGACGCCCCGGGCGAGCATCTCGTGGAAGAAGCGGCGGAACAGGGCCCCTTGGCTCGCCATGGCGTCGTCCAAATTTTCGACGGGATTCCCGGAGAAAAAGAGGCTCAGCATCCCGCAAGCGTAGGGCACCTGCACCCGGCAGCGCGCCCGCTGCGCCACCTCGGCGATGCCCTTGGCGAGCCGCTCGGTCTTGCGCAGCAGCTTGGCGTGGGCCTTGGGGGTGGAGATGAGCTTGAGCGTGGCCAGGCCCGCCGCCATCGCGACGGGGTTTCCCGACAGGGTGCCCGCCTGGTAGACGCCGCCCTCGGGACTGACGCACTTCATCGCGTCGGCGCGCCCGCCGTAGGCGCCCACCGGGAGGCCGCCGCCGATGACCTTGCCCAAGGTCGTCAGGTCGGGGCGAATGCCGAAGAGGCCCTGCGCTCCGCCCGGGTGCACCCGGAAGCCGGTCATGACCTCGTCGAAGACCAGCAGGGCGCCGGTCGCGTCGCAGAGCTTTCTCAATCCCTCGAGGAATCCCGGTTTGGGGAGCACGCAGCCCATGTTGCCGACGACCGGCTCGACGATGATGGCCGCGAGGTCCTTGCGGTGCCGCCGCGCCAGTTTTTCCGCCGCGGCCAGGTCGTTGTAGGGCGCGACCAGGGTGTGCTCGACGAAGGACTCGGGGACGCCCAGGCTGTCGGGACGCCCGTGGGTGAGGGCGCCCGAGCCCGCCTTGACCAGGAGGTAGTCGGCGTGTCCGTGGTAGCAGCCGGCGAACTTGAGGACCTTGGAACGCCCGGTGAAGCCGCGTGCGGCGCGCAGCGCGCCCATCACGGCCTCGGTGCCCGAATTGACCATGCGCAGGCGTTGCAAGCTGGGCAGTTGGCGCATCAGCTGCTTGGCCATCTGCATCTCCAGCGGGGAGGGCGCGCCGTAGCTGGTGCCCTGCGCGGCGGCGGCCTGGATCGCCTCGACGACCTTGGGGTGGGCGTGGCCCGCGATCATCGGGCCCCAGGAGCCGACGTAATCGATGTAGTTGTTGCCGTCGACGTCGGTCAAATAGGCGCCCGAGGCCCGGGCGATGAAGAGGGGGTGTCCCCCGACGCTTTGGAAGGCGCGGACCGGGCTGTTCACGCCGCCGGGGAATAGTTTCTTCGCCGCGGCGAAGAGTTTTTCCGATTGCTTGAGGGCCATGGGTCTAGATTCCTAACCCCCCGCTTCGCGACTTGTCAAACCGGAGCTTTTAAATTGACAGGCCCCGGGGGCCTCATTAGGATCGCCCGAAATTCGCACACTTCGAAGGAGGCCCCGCGTGGCGCGCAAACTTTCCAAGTTCCGTCTTTTCCTTTTGACGCTTTCGGCGCTGTTCGGCGCCGCCGCTTGCAGCGGCTCCGACTTCGCCAAGATCGGGATCCAGGTCGATCCGCTCTGCGCGGCCGTCGCCCCCGGGACCACTCAGCAATTCAACGCCCGCATCTTCATCGACGACGTCGACCAGGGCATCGACAACGCCGCGGTCAATTGGTCGGTCCTGGGCGGGGATGTCAACGGCGTCGTCGACGCCAACGGCCTCTACACCGCCCCCGACACCAATCCTCCGCCCGCGGTTCAGGTCACCGTCGTCGCCACCAGCAAGGAAGACGACCAGAAGGAAGGCCAAGCCACGGCCGTTCTCTCCGGCGCCTGCCCCGTGGTGCCTCCGCCCACGCAGAGTTTCTAGCCCTTGTCCGATTCCCGCGAGCTTTGGGCCGTCACCGTCGCGCTGCCGCATGAGGCGGCAGCCTTGCGCGCGCATTTTCGCGGCGGCGCCCAAACCCGTTACCGCCATCTCACCGTGACAGAGGGTCGCCTGGGCGAGCGGGAAGCCCTCTTGGCGGTGACCGGCATGGGGCCGGAGCGCGCGGGCGAGGCGGCACGCTTCCTTTTCGCCCAATATCCCGTGACCCATCTCGTCTCGACCGGGTATTGCGGGGGCCTTCAGCCCGGATTGGCCTGCGGCGACGCGGTGCTGGCCGAACGTTGCGCCTTCGTGGGCGAGCCCCGGGGCGGCTGGCTCTGCGACCTGCCCCTGCTGCGTCGCGCCGAAGAGGCCCTGAAGCTGGCCGACATCCCCGCGCGGCTGGGGGTCCTGCTGACCTCCCCCAAGCCCGTGTTGAAAGGCGCGGACAAGGAGCTGTTGGGGGCCAAGACGGGTGCGGCGGCGGTCGATATGGAGAGCGCGGCGATCCTCCTTGAGGCCGCCTCCGCCCCGAAAAAAATCGCTTCTGTCACCGTTCGATTTATCGTAGATGCCCTCCAAGACGAACTGGCAGACACGGGGTCCTTCCTCGACGACAACGCCGGGGTGAAGCCCTTGCGCCTGGCCCGCGAATTACTGCGTCGTCCCAAGCTGTTCCAAGAGTTGCCCGATCTCGGCCGCAAGGCGGCCCGGGCGCGTGACGGTCTCACCCGGTTCCTGGGTCACTTTTTCGGATTGGGTGGGGCTCAAAACCAATCATAGGAGCCTCCTGATATGAACTTACGTTCCAGAAAATTTCGCTTTTTCGCCCTCGCCCTGGTCGCGGGCCTCGGCCTCGGCCTCGCCGGCTGCGGCAAGGGTTGCGGCAAGGCCGGCGTCGGCAAGCAAGAGGGTTTGACCCTGATCCCCTCCGATAGCAACGTCGTCGTCGGGGTCAACTGGAAGAAGGTCCAAGAATCGCCGATGGGCGCCAAGCTGCTGGAGGGCGTTCCCCCCGAGGCCCAACCCTTTCTCAAGGACGTCGACAATCTCGTCCTGGGCGTGAAGGCGACCCCGATGGGCGGCTCTCCCAAGGATTTCGTCGGCGTTGTCAGCGGCAAGCTCGACACCGCCGCCATGGTCAAGCAGATGGGCGACCAGGCGCAGAAGAGCGGCGCCACCATGACCGACGAGGACTATGAGGGCGTGAAGATCTACAGCACCTCCAAGGATCCGGACATCGCGGTGGCGATGCTGGATAGCCAGGCGGTCTTCGGCAGCAAAGATTCGGTGAAGCGGGCCCTCGACCTGGCCAAAAAGAAGGGCGATTCCGTCGAGAAAAACAAAGAGGTGATGGACCTGATCAACGGCATGGACAAGGGCAAGATGGTCTGGGCCGTGGCGACCATCCCTCCGGGCTCGATCCCCGCGGGCGGCGGTGGCGGTATGGGCAATCCGCTTAGCTCGCTCGAGTCGGTGAAGGCCCTCGACCTGGCCCTCGACTACAACCAAAACCTGACCCTCGACCTGGGCGTCATCACCGGCAGCAAGGAAGATGCGCAGCAGATGATGACGATGGCCAATTCCTACAAGACCTTGTTCGGCGGATCGGTGGCGAGCAAGAGCCCCGAGTTGGGCAAGATCCTGGGAGGTCTCTCCATCGACGCGAAGGAGAACAAAGTCGTCCTCGCCTTGAAGCTGGATCAGGCGACGGTCGAGGATCTGGCCAACAAGGCCAAGCAGAAGCAGGGCGCCATGCCGATGGGCATGGACGAAGGGATGGGCGCCCCGGCGCCGGCGGTCCCCGGCACGCCCGAGACGGCGCCTTCGGCGCCCTGAGTCGAAGGCGAAACCTTGCAAACGATAAGTTGTTCAAAAGCCCTCCGTCCCATCAGGACGGGGGGCTTTTTTTATCCCTCGAGGATCTCGCGGATCCGCGGCAGGTCCTTGGGATGAGCCAGAAAGAGCAGGACGTCTCCGGCATCGATCGCCGTGGCGCCGTTGGGCACCAGGAATTCCTCTCCGCGCCCGATCAGGGTGATGCGCGAGTCCGGCGGCCACCCGAGCTCGACGAGCGTCTTGCCGACCACGGGCGATTGGTAGGGCACCATCAATTCGGTCAGGTCGGTCTCCTGTCCGGCGATCGGCTCGAACTCCAGCGGCCGGACGCGCGCCTGCTCCATCGGCTTTTGCACGCCTAGCCAGCGCGCGACCAAGGGGATGGTCGTTCCCTGCAGCAGCACCGAGGTCAGGACGATGAAGAAGACCAAGTTGAAAATGTTGTCGGCTTGAGGGACGTCGGCCAGCCGCGGGAAGATGGCCAAGATGACCGGAACCGCCCCTTTCAGGCCCACCCAGGAGAGCAGGGCTTTTTCGCGGAGGTCGAAGCGAAACACGCTCAGGCAGAGAAAGACCGCGAGGGGACGGGCGACGAAGATCAGGGCGAGCGAGGCCAGCAGGCCGGCCCAGACCACCGTCGGCAGCTGCGAGGGAAAGACCAAGAGGCCCAAGGTGAGAAACATGGCGATCTGCATCAGCCAGGCGAGGCCGTCGTGGAAGTGGGTGAGGCTCTTTTTGTGCAACAGCTTTTGGTTTCCCAGGACCATTCCCGCCAAATAGACGGCGAGAAACCCGTTGCCGCCGGCGACGGTGGTGAGCCCGTAGGCGACGAGCACCAGGGAGAGCGTCAGGACGGGATAGAGCCCCTCGTAGTTCAGCCGGAGACGGTTGATCGCCCAAGCGGTTCCGCGGCCCAGGGCGTAGCCGAAGACGACGCCCAAGGCCATTTGCTTCAGGAAAGACGGAAACAGCTGCCACATCGAGAAGTGGGGATTCTTGATCAGTTCGATCAAGCCCAGGCTGAGAAAGACCGCCATGGGGTCGTTGCTGCCGGATTCGAGCTCGAGCAGCGGCTTGAGGTTGCCCTTCAAGCCGACGTTGCGCGAACGCAGCACCGCGAAAACGGCGGCCGCGTCGGTGGAGGAGACGATGGCCCCCAGCAGGAAGGCCTCGAGCCAGGAAAAATTCAAAAAATGCTTTACGCAAAGGGCGAGGGCCACGGCCGTCAGCACCACGCCGAAGGTGGCGAGGGTCAGGCCCGGGGCGATGACGGGTCGTATTTCTTTCCATTGAGTCTCGAGGCCGCCCGAGAACAAGATGTAGGCGAGGGCGAGGACGCCCAGCGATTGCGCGGCGTAGTCGTTGTCGAAGTAGATGCCCCCCGGGCCGTCGGAGCCGGCCAGCATTCCGATGACGAGAAAGATCAGCAGGGCCGGCACCCCGAAGCGTCCCGTGGCCTTGCTGGCGAGGATGCTTAGGGCAAGCAAGGATCCGACGGCGAGCAGGATTTGTTCCGGGGAAGTCACCGCGGTAATCTAACGTTTCGTTTGCGTGGGACCAAGCTTTTTCATAGCCAAGTCTTAGGCGTAGCCGAGCGCCTGCACGATCTTGATATGCGAGGCCCGGTGGTCAGGGAAGGTCGCCGATTTTTCTACCACCACGTCAGCGCCAGGGAGAATCGATAATATAAAAAAAACAGCGGATTAAAGACGAGCCGGGCGAGGGAGGTCAGGTTTCCGTGTTTGAGTTGCCGGAACGGGATTTTATGATCGGTATTTTTCAGTATCTCACGGTCCCGGACTGTGCGGCGGTTTAGGTTGATTTTTCGCTTTTCCATGATGGAGTTCCAATGAGAGCCGATCCAAAGATATGCCCTCCATTTGTCTCGAAAGGAATCGCGGTGCTTGCAAATCACGAATCCCCAACCGATCAGTTCCGCCAGCAATTGCGAGGGCAGCAGCAGGAGCAGCGTCGGCCACTTCAAATTTTTTAGCAGCATCAGGTAGCGGTTTCGCTTTTGCAGGAAGATTTTGTGGGGAAAGATCCGGAGTTGATAATCGTGATACACGATGCTGGTCGGAGCGAACACGCAGGTGTGCCCCGAAAGCCTCGTCCTCCAGGAGAGATCGGTGTCTTCCATGTAAAGAAACATGTCCTCGTCGAAGCCGCCCAGGCTCTCGAACAGCTCCCGGCGCACCGCCAGCGCCGCGCCGGAGACGGCGCCGACCTCTTCCGGGAGGTCCAAGGATTCCTTCCTGTCGCCCAGGCCTCGACAAAGGGTGATGCCGGTGAAGTGGACCGAGTTGCCGCAGGCGTTGATGCGGTCGGGGCGGTGGGTCAAAAGAATTTTGGGGGTGGAAAGGCCGACCTTGGCGTCGGCCCGCAAGGGGGCCAGCAGCCCTTCCAGCCAGCCCTTTTCCACACGGGTGTCGGGATTGAGGAAGACGATAAAATCTTTCTTCCCGTAATGAGCCCCCAAGTTGCAACCGGCGCCGAAACCGCGGTTGTTCCCGGGCCGAATGAGCCGCGCTTGGGGAAATTCTTTGGCGATGGCCTCACTGCTGCCGTCGGAAGAGTCGTTGTCCACGACCCACACGGCGCAGCCCTCGGGTAGGGACGCGAAGACCGAGGCCAGGCATTCCAGCACCTTGGCCCTGGCGTTGTAGTTGACGATGACGATGTCGCAGGCTTGTTTGTTTTCCCTCATGGAGGCCGGCACCTTCCTTTCTTTACCCTTTTCTTGCCTTGAGGATCCAGCTTCTTTTGATTAAAGCCTTTCGTCATGGGCGGAAAAATTCCCGTGGTGCAATGCATCGATATGGAGCCGGACCGACGCCGGTTGAATCCGCAAAGACCTTTGGCCTGGCGGGGCTGCGAGCGGACCTACGAGCTATCCCGCCTCTGGCGCGAGCAATGGGAGCAAGCGACCGGGAGGCCGGCGCATTTTTCCTGGTATTTCCGCATGGACCCTCAGGTCGAGCGGGTCTACGGTTCGGCGACTTGGGCCGTCGACCGCTACCCCGAGATGGTCGAGGATTTTCGCCGCCGCGGGGACGAGATCGGGCTGCACGTCCATTTCTACCGCTGGGACCCGGAGCGCTGCCATTGGGTGGTCGACCACGGCAATACGCGCTGGGTGGAGCATTGTTTGGCGAGCTCCCTGGCGGCCTTCCGACAGGCCTTGGGCCGGCCTTGCGAATCCTTCCGCGGCGGCGACGCCTGGATGAGCCAGGAGGCGGCCGCCCAGTTGGAGGCCTCCGGGGTGCGCTTCGACTTAACCTTGGAGCCGGGGCAGGAGGGTTATCGCGGGCTGAGGCGATGGGAGCGGCATTCGGGTTGGATACCGGATTTGCGCGGCATTCCCCAAAGGCCCTACCTGCCGAGCCAGGCCAATTTCAAGGCGCCGGATCCGGCTCGCCGGGAAGGGATGTGGATGATCCCGGTAAGCCGGGGAGAGGCCGTCGGCTTGCCCGGCTTGGCCTTTCGGCTTTACCGCCTCTTGATCCACGGTGTTCGCTTGGAGCGGACGTGGATCACTTTGTATCTGTTTCAAGAGCCCCTCCTGTTTCGCCAAGTCGTGGACCGACTCTTGAACTCGGCGGAGCTTTCGTGCCTCGTCTTGCTGAGCCATTCCCAGGCCGTGCTCCGGCCTTACTTCCGGCGCAACATCAAAAAAAACTTGAGCTACCTCCTGTCCCGACCGCGAGCCAAGGACTTCGCGCTTGCCACGCCGCAGGAGGCCATGGCGTCCTTAAAGATAATACCTGGAGTAAACGGCAAGGGAAGCCGCGATTAGCGCGATCGACGCCGTCAGGACGACGAGCTTGCCCAGGATCCCGCCAAAGTCGGAGTCCACCCGGATTCTTTGGTTGTAGAGCGACAGAAAAAACAAAGGGGCCAGGGGAATGAAATACCGGCCCTGCACCCCCGCGACGACGCCGTTTTGCAGGGGCAGGGCCAGGTACATCGTGGTCATGATCGCCAGGACGCCCAGCGTGAGGGCGGCGAAGGAGACGAGTTTGGCGCGGCGAGGCACCGGGATATCGGGGTCTTTTTCCAACAGGGCCACGAGGAGCAGCACGACGCCGTAGAGCATCCAAACGGGTTCCGGCAATACCGTGTCCAGCCAACCCAGGACCCCGACGAACATCTCCAGGTATTCCCCGCCGTTTTTCAAGAGGGTGCGGGCCAGCATCTCGAGGAAACCCAGGGGATGGCCGAGGATAAAGTGGAGCCGGCCGCGCCATTCGACGAAATCCTGGCTTGGGGGCCTGGCGTGGAAGAAAAAATAATTGCCGAGCAGCAGGATCGCGAACAGCAAGGCCATGGTCAGAAAAAAGTAGCCGAAATATTTTTTCCGGGAACCCACTTTGGCGACGGGAACTGCGAGAAACAGCAGCCCGAGGACGGCGTAGACCGATTTGGGAAGCGAGGCCAGGAGCAGCAGGAGGAAAAGTCCCAAGAGATCGCGGTTTCGCATCCGCTGCCTCGCCCCGAAGGCGGCGTCGAAATAGGACGCGATCAACAAGAAGGAGGCCCCGTTGATCAGCGGGTCCTTCGAGAGCGAGGCGGCTTCGAAGAGAGACATCGGGCTTAGGGCCAGCAGGCAAAAGAGCCACTTGAAAATCGGGGTTCGCCGGACCGCGAGGCCGGCCAAAGTCAGCCAGACCATGAGGTTGAAGAGCCGTCCTAAGTACATGAGCGAGAGTGGGGAGAGCTCGAATAAAATCCCGATCCGGATGCCGAGCGCCTGCGGGAGATAGGCCAAGGGAGGGTAGGCGATGGAAGGAATCTTTTGGGTGTTTTGCGGTTCCAGGGGAAGGCTCAGCAGCGAGACGATCTCCGTAAAACTCGTCTTTTTTTCCGGATGAAAGGGGAGGTGGTTGAATTTGGCGGCCGTCGCCACCGCGCTGGAGGGAATCGTCGGGTCGACCAACTCGCCCTGCGCGGTTTGGTAGGAGCGGAAGAAATGCACGCCCTCGTCGGCGACCTGGAAGGGCGGCGTCAGGAACAAGAAGGTCAGGCCGAAGACGAGACCGAAGACCAGGAGAATTTTTTCGGGACGGAGCAAGTTTTTCATTCGGCGATCCGACGATTATTTAAAGGAAATCGGACACCGAGAACCATTCGGAATTTTACGATACGGCCCGCGATCGGAATTTACCCGGCCGTCTTGGGGCGTCGGCTCTTGAGAAAAAGAATGACGCTGCCGACCAAGAGAACCGCGCCGCCTCCGAGGCCGATCATGCCCGATTGTTTGGCCTCGGCCAGCGGGGGCAGCCAAAAAATATCCATCTCGTCCTTGAGGCTTTCGAGCTTAGCCATATCCTGGGTGTTCTGCATCTTCTGCAAGGTTTCTTCCGCCTTTTTTTGATAACCTGCGGCCGCGGAAAACCGGTCGAAGGCGTAGACAAAGGCAACGCCGCTGGCCGCGAATAACAAGATCGCGAGAATCAGAAGTCCTTTTTTCACCGATGGCCTCCTTGTCTGGGGATGCGCATTTTTGTCATGGTAGTGGTCGGACGGGTAAATGAATAGGGAATTTTCACCGTCCCTTTTCACGACAGCTCGAGTGCATGCGTAAGCTTCCCCGTCAACCAGACAATTCAAAAGTAGAGTTTTTTGTTTCAAGTTTCAGTTTGTAAAGGCTTGGGGCAATCCTCCCAGGGAGTCATACGGCCGCTGTTCGTTGTATTCAATCATCCACTCGTGGGTTATTTTCCGAACCTGTTCCAGAATATTTTTTAAATCACTATTAAGGCCGATCTTCAATTGCGCTCACAGATCATGAATAATTAAAAAAATGAAGGTGTATGGGGAAAATCAAAATCAATTAGCGCTTTCTGCGCTGAACGGCCTCCCTAATATTTTCCATTCCTTCATTTAGTTTTTTTAGCATTGGATCTCGAAGGGTCTCAATCACCTTTTTAGGATCTGCTTTATCGAAAGCATCTATATCAGAAATGTAAGGACCGTCGCCTAATGCGGCTCTTATAGTGGGTTCATAAAGAACGCCCGTTTGGGGGGTTACTTTTTGGCGATATTTCAGAGATTTTTTTTAAGAAAATAGAGTAAGTTTATCAATTAATAATAACAATAAGTTAGGGGTGTGGCGCTCATCCATGTGGCAGCGCTCTTGATTGCTAGGTATGATAATAGTATGAAGTATGCATGAAATCATCTGTCCAAAAAAAATCCTCATTTACCCTGCCTGCCGCGGAGGTATCCCGAGTGAATCGCTTAAGGAGGAAGTTGGGCCTTCGCTCAAATACCGATGTAGTCCGGCGCGCTCTTACGGACCTGGAAAATTCCATGGATCGGAATCAGCTCCGCAAACAGTTTCAGGAGGCCTCTTCACTGACCCGCCAGGTTAATCGAGAGGATTATCAAGAGTTAGATGGCTTAGCCGGCGAGGGTCTCAAGTGAATTTAAAACGGGGGCACCTTTATGTAGCCGATTTAAATCCTCGTCAGGGAACCGAACCTGGAAAACAAAGCCCCGTCCTGGTCATTCAAAGCGATCTTCTCAATGAAATCGCGCATCCCTCGACATGGGTTCTTCCATGTACCACGAAGATAACTCCACCTAACATACTCCGCGTGCGAATTACTCAAGGTTGCGGAGGGGTCGATCGGGAGTGCGATGTGATGATCGACCAATCCAGGGCCATTGATAATGGACGTTTCAAAAAATATTTCGGGGAATTGCCAAAGCCAATTTTTGAGGAAGTGATTGAGAAATTGAAGTTGCTGGGTGGATTATAAAACGAAATAAAAAACCCTGCGGATTTCTCCGCAGGGTTCTGCAAAGCGCACCCAGCATGATTCGAACATGCGACCTTCGGTTTCGTAGACCGACGCTCTATCCAGCTGAGCTATGGGTGCAAAAAAATTTTCCTGCGGAGAGGGAGGGATTCGAACCCTCGATAGAGCTTTAAAGGCCCTATGACGGTTTAGCAAACCGTTGCCTTCAGCCACTCGGCCACCTCTCCCTGTGACATCGGATCGATGAATTGACGATTCCGATCCCCGCGATTTTCAGGTAATCCTACCGAAAACGGACCGCTAGCCCTAGCAAATCGTCCGGTCTCGGCACAATAAAAATTTGCGAGGATGAAAGATCGCGATGCGACGAATAATCTACTTACTTTTCATATACTTAACAATGTGCTCCATCTCGGCCTGCGGGCGGATCGAGCCGCTGAAGGTCGGCGACGCGGTCTGGGCCCAGTGGACGCCACAGCTTTGGTACCGCGGCCGCATCGAGGCGCCCTGCGAGCGCGGCTTCAAGATCCGCTTCGACGCCCAGGATGAAAAGTGCAGCTCGCCCGCCGAGCTGGCCAAGGACATCACGCCAACCCGCGCCACCCTCGACCCCGGCATGGCCGTCCTGGCCCCCGGCGGGCCCGACACCTATCGCCAGGCGAAGGTGATCGCCGAGTCCGGGTGGAAGTACGAGGTGGAATTCGACGACGGTTCGCGCGGGAGCTTTTCGCTGAAGGAATTGCGGCTGCCCTTCGCGGACCGCCCCTAAAGGGGCGGTCGAAAATTTCATGGTCAAGCCGGCGGGGCCTCCTTACAATCGGGACTCGTTTCACCCGCTTTGGAAGGGACGCGCATGCACACCGCGGTCGGGATCGCCGGGGCCTTGCTGATCTGGGTCATCCTCTGGGACGCCTTCGCGACCATCGTCATGCCGCGCACGGTTTCCTTCTTCCGGCCCTCCACCTATTTTTATCACGGCTCCTGGCGCCTCTGGACCGCGTTCGCCGCCTTGGTGCGCGACATCCAGCGGCGGCAGAACTTCTACGCGATCTTCGGGCCGCTCTCCGTGCCGCTGCTGCTCGCCTTTTGGGCCCTGGGGCTCGTCTTCGGCTTCGCGATGATGCATTGGGGCTTCGACACCAGGATCTTCACCGAAGAGACCGGGCGCTGGGGTTTCGGGACGATGCTCTACCTGAGCGGCACCACCTTCTTCACCCTGGGGCTCGGCGACTTCACCGCGGTGAATTCCCTCGGACGCCTCTTCATCGTCCTGGAGGCCGCGACCGGCTTCGTCTCGCTGGCTATCATCGTCGGCTACGTCCCGCTCCTCGACCAGGTCTTTTCGCAGCGTGAGGCGCGGATCACCCTGTTTGGCCTGCGCACCGGCACCCCGCAATCCGCGGTGCGCCTCTTGGAGGCCTACGGCAAGGCTGAAGAGCGCGGGAAGCTCGAGGCCATCCTCCACGACTCCGAGCAGTGGATCGCGGAGTTTTTGCAAAACCACATCTCGCATCCCGTCTTGGCCTATTACCGCTCACAGCACTTCGGGCAATCCTGGTTGAGCGCGCTGACGGCATTTCTGGACACCTGCGCCCTGCTGCAGCTGCCGGTCGATCACCCGCTGCGCTCGCAGGTGAAGACCAGCTTCCGCATGTCTCTTTACGCCTTGGTCGAGATGGCGCGGGTCCTCAAGGTGCGGCCCGACCGGACGGCCCAGGATCGGCTTGGTTCGGAGGGTTTCGAAAAGATCCGCGGCGCTCTCGAGAAAGTCGGGCTCTTCTTTCCGGCGGGACCGGAGGCGGAGAAGAGCCTGACCGAGCTGCGGCACCTCTACGAGCCCTTCGCCTTGGCGGTCTCCGAACGCCTGAAAATCCCCTTGCCGGTCTGGGTACCCGCCGCGGCCTCGGAAGGGCCCTGAGGTTTCGCAAAAAAGGCTTGGTGCCCGGGCCGGGGGAATTTAATATTCGCCAAACCATCCTTTGGAAGGGGGAATCATGCTCCGAGTCACGAAATGGATTCTGGCGGTCCTCGCGGTCGCCGTGACGGCCGGATCCTGCGGTTCCGGCAACGACGCCTGCGACGGCTTTTCCTGCGATACGGGTTTCTCCTGCCTCATCGAGGACGGCAATCCCACCTGCGTGCCCGACGGCGACGGCGGAGGCGGGGACGGCACCGGCCAGGCAGGCGATGCTTGCGAGACCGACAACGATTGTCAGTCTCCGCTCACCTGTCAGGCGGATCTAAACGGCGATACCGTCTGCACCGAATAGCTCTACAGAAAAGCTACAGTCGGACCCTTTTAGCCACGCCCTCGCCGTAGGCCGGATCGGCCTTGCGGAAGTGTTCGATCTGACGGCGGAGGAACTCCGCAGGCACGCCCTGCATGGCGGCGGCGATGTTGTCCATCAACAGCTCGCGCTGCGCCGGGCTCATCAGGCGAAAGAGGTCCCCGGCCTGGGAGTAGTCGTCGTTGCCCTCCCGATGGTCGTAGCGGTCGGCGTCCCCCGAAATCTTGAGCGGCGGCTCCTTGAAGCGCGGGTCCTCGACCGGACCGCCGAAGGAGTTGGGCTCGTAGTTCACCTTCCCGCCTTCGTTGCCGTCGAAGCGCATCGCCCCGTCGCGGTGGTAGGAGTGCACGGGGCAGCGCGGGCGGTTGACCGGCAGGCTCTCGTAGTTGACGCCCAGACGGTGGCGGTGGGCGTCGGCGTAGGAGAAGATGCGGAATTGGAGCATCTTGTCGGGGCTGTGTCCGATGCCGGGCACTACGTTCGCCGGCGAGAAGCTCGCCTGCTCGACCTCGGCGAAATAATTTTCCGGATTGCGGTTCAGCTCGAGGACGCCGACGTCGATCAAGGGATAGTCGCCGTGCGGCCAGACCTTCGTCAGGTCGAAGGGGTTGTAGCGCGTTTTCTCCGCGTCCGCCTCCGGCATCACCTGCACGCAGAAGCGCCATTTTGGGAATTCCTGGCGCTCGATCGCCTCGAAGAGGTCCTTCTGGTGGCTCTCGCGATCCCTGCCGATCAGGCGCTCGGCCTCATCGTTGCTGTAGTTCTCGATGCCCTGCATCGACTTGAAGTGGAATTTCACCCAAAAGCGCTCGTTCGAGGCGTTGAGGAAGCTGTAGGTATGCGAGCCGAAGCCGTGCATATGCCGGTAGCTCTTGGGGATGCCCCGGTCGGAGAAGAGGATCGTCACCTGATGCAGGCTCTCGGGGGAGAGCGACCAAAAATCCCACATGGCGGTCGGATTGCGCAGGTTGGTCTTGGGGTCGCGCTTCTGGGTGCGGATAAAGTCGGGAAACTTGTAGGGGTCGCGGACGAAGAAGACCGGCGTGTTGTTGCCGACCAGGTCCCAATTGCCCTCCTCGGTGTAGAACTTCAGGGCGAAGCCGCGGACGTCGCGCTCGGCGTCCGCCGCTCCGCGCTCCCCGGCGACGGTGGAAAATCTCAGGAAGCACTCGGTTTTCTTGCCCACCTCGGCGAAGAGCTTGGCCTTGGAAAAACGCGTGATGTCGTGGGTGACGGTGAAGGTGCCGTAGGCGGCCGAGCCCTTGGCATGGACGACCCGCTCGGGGATCCGTTCGCGGTTGAAGTGGGCATGCTTTTCGAAGAGGGGCCAGTCCTGGGTCAGCAGGGGCCCGCGCGGGCCGGCGCTCAGGCTGTTTTGGTTGTCGGCCACCGGGATGCCGGCGGCGGTGGTGAGGGTGGTTTTTTTCTTTTCGGTCATACGCTTGCCTCCCTGGCCCGATTGGAAATCGCACCGGGCTTTTCGTTTATGATGGACAATGCCTTAAAGGATGCGGAAGGGGTGGGATTCGAACCCACGGTGCGGTTGCCCGCACGCCGGTTTTCAAGACCGGTTCCTTAAACCGCTCGGACACCCTTCCAGTATTACTTCGAAATCTTGTCGCCGCCGTAATAGGGGCGCAGGGCCTCGGGGATGACGACGTTCCCGTCCGCCTGTTGGCCGTTTTCGAGGATGGCGACCAAGGTGCGGCCCACCGCCAGGCCGCTGCCGTTGAGGGTGTGCACGAGGTGGTTCTTCCCCTTCTCGTCCTTGTAGCGGATCTTCGCCCGGCGTGCCTGGAAGTCCTCGAAGTTCGAGCAGCTTGAGATCTCGCGGTAGGCCTCCTGGCCCGGGAGCCAGACCTCGAGGTCGTAGGTCTTGGCCGCCGAGAAGCCCATGTCGCCGGTGCAGAGCGCAACCACCCGGTAGTGCAGCCCCAACTTCTGTAGGATAGCCTCGGCATCGCGGGTGAGCTTCTCGAGCTCGTCGTAGGAGCTCTCCGGCCGCGCGAACTTAACCAGCTCGACCTTGTTGAACTGGTGCTGGCGGATCAGCCCGCGCACGTCCTTGCCGTAGCTCCCCGCCTCGCTGCGGAAGCAGGGCGTGTAGGCGGTGAGCGAGATCGGCAACAGCTCGCCCTTGAGCACCTCGTCGCGGTAGATGTTGGTGACGGGCACCTCGGCGGTGGGCACCAGGTAGTGCCCCTCGGTGGTCTTGAAGAGGTCGGCCTCGAACTTGGGCAGCTGGCCGGT
>JADYZQ010000049.1 GCA_020853015.1 Deltaproteobacteria bacterium | reverse complement strand
GATCGAGGCGCATCTCGTGCTGTTCGGGCTTGACCTTGAAGCTGTCCATGGCGGAAGGTATGGCACGGATGCCGCGCCGCCGCAAATCCCTAAAGTTGCTCTTCGTCGCCGACCCCTTGGCCGGGTTCCACCCCGAGCGCGAGACGACGCTCTTCCTCATGCACGAGGCCCAGCGCCGCGGCCATCAGGTCTTCGCGACCACCCCCGAGCGCCTCAGCAGCCGGGGCCGCGAGCCCGAGGCCTTCGTCGAGCGCCTCAAGATCCTCGGCATCGGCAAAAAACCCTGGCACCGCGCCCTCGAAGGCAGGCGCCGCGAGCTGCGCGCCTTCGACGCCGTTCTGCTGCGTAAGGACCCGCCCTTCGATCAAAACTACCTGCACCACCTCTACCTCCTCGAGCTTTTGTCCGAACAGGTCTACATGATGAACCATCCGCGCGGCGTCCTCGAGGCCAACGAAAAGCTCCTGCCCCTGCACTTCCCCGACCTGATCCCGCCGACGCTGGTCAGCGCCGAATTCGCCACCCTAAGCGAGTTCATCCGCGCGCAGCCGGACGGGGCGGTGATCAAGCCCATCAACAGCAGCGGCGGGCGCGGGATCTTCTACCTGCGCAACACCCGCACCGAAAATTTCAAGGTCGTCCTCGAGACCGCCACCGACGACTTCAAGCGCCACGTCATCGCGCAGCGTTTCCTCCCCGAGATCCGCAAGGGCGACAAGCGCGTCATGCTGCTGGGCACCGAGATCCTGGGTTCCTTCATCCGCAAGCCGGAGGCGGGCGAGCACCGCGCCAACCTCCACTCCGGGGGCTCGGCCCATCCCAGCCCCCTGACGGCCTCGGATCGCCGGATCGTCGCGGCCCTCCTGCCCAGCCTGCAGGGCCTGGGCCTCGACCTCGTGGGCCTGGACCTGATCGGCAACTACCTCACCGAGGTCAATGTCACCTCGCCGATGGGGCTGGCCGAGATCAACGCGACCGGCGGCTCGCACAGTCAAAGAAAAGTCATTGATTTTATTGAGAAAAAATTGACTTAGCCCCACTACCCCCCTCCTTTGACGCCCCGCGAATATTTCCCCGACAAGGCCCTCCAAAAGCCCCTTCGAATAGGCTAAATTTAGGGTTGCGCGCGTTGTAGGGCTTGCCCTATAGACGCCCGCCGTCTGCGAAAGGACGATGAATCTCATGCCCGCCCAGAAGAAAAAACCGACCCGTCAAAACACCGCCCGGCGAGGGAAGAAAGGCGGCGGCGCGCCCAAGAAACGCAGCAAGGCCGAGCTGGTTCTCAAGACCGAATTATCCCCGCAGCTGCATTGGATGTACATCTATCTGCGCAAGGCCAAGCTCAAGATGCCCAATTTGGTCCTGCCCCGGCGCATCCGGTCCTTCCGCCCGACCCGCAACAAGATCATGCGGGTCCTGGGCAACGCCTATTTCGACAACCGCACCGTGGTCATCGCGACGCATACCCAGACCACCTACATGAACCGCAAGGGCGAGCTGAAGGTGAAGAAGATCGTCCGACTGCCCAAGGCCCGGATCCTCGACACCTTGGCCCACGAGATCGCCCACTTCCAGTACGCCGACCACGGCTACGAGCACGAGGAATTCACCCGCTCGATCTTCAAGACCTTCGGCCTCAAGGAAAAATGCCCCTATTGCAAGGGCACCGGAAAGGTCCAGCTCGAGGGGAAGCCTTAGCGCGTGAAGCGAACCCTCACAGTCCCGCCCCTGCCCGCGCCCGAGCGCCTCGACAAATTTCTCATTCGCCAATTCCCCGAGAGCGGGCGCGCCTATTGGCGCAAATATCTGGAAGCCACCGTCCGCGTGGACGGAAAGAAGGCGGCGAAGGGGCGCTTGCTGTCGGGAGGCGAGACCCTCGAGCTGAACGAGACGCCGCCGGCCGCCGACGCTGAAATCGCGGCCAATCCCGACCTGCCCTTGACCCTGCTCTACGAAGACGCGCACCTGCTGGCGGCCGACAAGCCAGCCGGGCTCCCTTGCTACCCCCTGCGTCCGGGGGAGTCCCGGACCCTGGCCCAGGCCGTGGCGGCGCGCTACCCGGCGCAGCGCTCCCTGCGGCCGGCGCGGGAGGCCGGCCTGGTCTACCGCCTGGACAACGACACGAGCGGGGTCCTGCTGTTCGCCCGCGACCCCGAGGCCCTCGCGGCCTTCCGCAAGCTCAGCCGCTCGGGGGCCATGGAGAAAATCTATCTGGCCTTGGTGGAAGGAAGTCTGCCCGAAGGAGGGACCGTCCGTCGGCCCATCGCCCATCACCCGAAAAACCGGAAAAAGATGCGGGTCGTGGAGCCGGAGGGGGAATCGTGGGACCTGCCCGCGCAGCCCGCCGAGACGGTCTTCGAGTCGCTGGCCGAGTTCCAAGGCCAAACGCTGCTACGCGTCGCGATCCGAGTGGGCCGCCGCCACCAGATTCGCGCGCACCTGGCGGCGCTGGGCCATCCCATCGTCGGCGACGTCCTCTACGGGGCCGCTCCGCGCCCGGAGTTGGGGCGCCACTGCCTGCACGCCGCCGAAATCCGCTTCGCGCACCCCTTTACCGGGACGCCCACGGTCATCGCCGCACCGCAGCCCAAGGAGTGGGCTTATTTCGCCACCGACCCGCGGGTCGGTACTCCCTCGTAGAGCTTCGGCTCCCGCTTCGGATCGGGGTCTTCCAAGTTTTTTTCGAATTTTACGTCGATCGAATGGCCGAAGCCGAGCAGCATCGCATAGGTCGCTCGGGCCAGGAGCTGGCCATGCTCCTCTTCGGCCGTCCCCTCGAAGGTCATGGCCGGCTTTTTCAAAAAGTAATTCATGTAGGCGGTGGCCTGATCGATCCGCCGAGCCTTGGGGTCGAGCGGCGTCAGGGTGAAGGAGAAGCTGCCTCCGCTCAAGGCGGCGAGCTTGGTGGCCGCGTAGTCGGCGACCTGCCACTGCGCCTGGGGTTTCTCGTCCAGCAGCGAGGCGTCGGCCTCGGTCTTAGACCGAGAATCCGACTCGAGCTCGGCGCCGTGGGAGAACTTCGCCACCTCCGTCACCTTCTTGGGCAGCCAGGGCGAGGCCACGGGGCCGGCGCTCTTCCCTTCGGTATCGAGGACCAAGTCCGAAATGAAAAATGGTTGGTGCCGGCTCCAGTCGTGCAGACCGATCATCCCGTCGACCAATCCCATCAGGTATTCCGTCCGCCTCACCACCAGATAGTCGACGCGATCGTCGGTGAAGGCCTTGTTGAAGAGGCTGTTCATCGGGACGGTCGCGCCGTCGGCCCGGCCCATCGCCCGGTTGGCCTCGGGGATGAAAATCACGCGGCCGGTCTTCAGGGGAAGGTCCTTCATCCAGTGGAAAACCTTGCGGGGGTTCTGCTCGTGGTAGTGCGGGGCGAAGACGAGGGTGGTGGGGCCGGGCTTGCCCGATTCCACGGAGAAGACCTCGGTGTCCCCGACCCAGCGGTATTTCTGGATCGTGGTGCGGATCTTCTTTCCGTCCGCCCCCGTGTACTTGCGCTTCAAGGTCAATTCGGGCTCGCCCAAGAAGGCGTCGATCTTCTTCTGTCGCTTCGCATACGAGAGATCCTGCGGGAGGTTGGGAAAAAACTCGGATTCCCCGGAAACGGCGTCGGGATCGACCTCCCAGGACGGGAGGCTCAAGCTCTCGAAGAGCTTCAAAGCCGCCGCCGGGTCCTTGCGCAGGCACTCCCGGATGAAGCGCATGCCTTCGTCCCGGCTCAGGTAGCGCAGCAGCTTGTCCGCCGTGTCGTAGTCGGGGAAAGCCGCGTCGACGGCCTTTCGGAACAGCTCCGACTGCGCGGCCCCGTCCATGCCGACAAAATCGGCGTAGGAGCCCTTGAGGTAGTCGGCGAAGACCTTGGGCTCCTGCGAGCTCAGGTAGAAGTCCAAGCCCGCGACGAGCGCGGCCTCGGGGCGCGAGGGAGGCGCGAGCTTCGCGTAATCGGCCAGCGACTGCAGCAGGTCGCGCGCCGGCGTGGTCAGGGTCGCGGGGCTGGAGGGAGCGAGGAGCGGCGCCCCCAAGGCCCGGACGCGGCGGTGCAGCGGCGCCTGGAATCCCTTGCCGAGCAGCTGGCGCTGCCAGTCCTCGCCCCATTCGTCGCCGTAGAGATGCTTGGTCTCGAAATAAATGTCGTAGAGGGAGACGTCGTCCGGCTTCTCGTCGTGGGTCGCCAGATGCTCGAGGAATTCTTCGGCCTTCTGAACCTGCCGCGAGTCCTTAAACAGCGAGGCGAGCTTCACCTCGGGATCCTTGCCCTTGAGGAGGGCGTCCAACGACAGCGGCCGCGTGGGGCTGCCCAGGGCACTTCGCTCGAGGGCCGTTAGCAGGGCCTGGTACCCGTCGACGGCGGAGCCGTCGGCGCCGGTCGTCTCCAGGGCCGATTTAGGGAATCCCGGCGGGAGCGGAGGCGGCGTGCCGCCGCCCTTGGCCGGCGCGCGGGGCGGAGCCGGGCGCCCGCCGCATCCCGAAGCCAACAAGGAGAGACCGGCCGCGCCCGCAATGACAATGACAGGGAGAAAGAAAACCATGAGTGCCCACCTGCCGGCCTCTTCGGCGCCCAACGAAATTGGTTGCCAAATTCCGGCGAGCCGACCTCTCGTCTTCCTTGTAAGCGCCCCGGGTCATCGCATAAAATTGCTGAAAAAGGGGGCGCTATGATCACCAATTCCGAATCGGGGACCAATATCGAAGAGATCAGCGAGGGCATTTTCCGGATCAACACGCCGGTGCCGCCGTCCCCGGGGAGCGGGGGATTTTCCTTCAATCAATTCCTCATCGTCGACGAGGAGCCTCTTCTCTTCCACTCCGGTCCGCGCCGGATGTTCCCCCTCGTCCGCGAGGCCGTCGCCAAGGTCCTTCCCTTGGAGCGCATGCGCTATTTTTCCTTCTCCCACGGCGAGTCCGACGAATGCGGCTCGGTCAACGAGTTCCTGGCCCTTTGTCCCCATGCCGTGCCGCTTTGCGGGGAGATCAACGCCATGATCAACGGCGATCTCTTCGACCGGCCGCCCAAGTCCCTGCGGCACGGGGAAACCCTCGCCTTGGGGAAGCATCGGGTTCAATGGTTGGACGCGCCCCATCTGCCCCATGCCTGGGAATGCGGCTATCTGTTCGAAGACGCGACCAAGACCCTCTTGTGCGGGGACCTCTTCACCCAGGGAGGGGCCTATCAGCCCGCCGTCACGGAATCGGACATCCTGGAACCCAGCGAGGCCTTCCGCAAGCAGCTGGACTATTTTTCCCAAGCGAAGAACGTCGCCCAGCTCATGGCGCCGCTGGCCCGTACCCGGCCCACCACGCTGGCCTGCATGCACGGCAGCGCCTGGAAGGGGGATGGAGAAAAGCTGCTCCTAGAATTGGCGCGGGCGCTTTCCGGGGACTAAGCGCGCCGTGCCCGCAAGGCGAAGAGAAAGACGCCGGCCGGCGCCCATGCCCAGAGGAAAGTCCAGGAGAAGGGTCGCGATCCGGCGGGGCGCAGGGCGCAACCCAAGGTGCCGCCCTGGGCGTCCAGGGTGTCGAAGACGACGCAGGCCCCGCCCCCGTCGCACTGGTCGATGGTCAGGATATTGCCGTCGTCGCAGGTCAAACCGACGGGAGCGAAGCAATTATCGGCGTTCTCGTTGCAGGTCCGGTCGCAGGCCCCGCCGCCGGAGCAAGGGTCTCCGGCATGGACGCTGCAAGTCCCCCCGGCGCAGGTATCGGCCCCGTTGCAAAACAGCCCGTCATCGCAGGGGGCCGAGTTGTCGCTGCGCACGCAGGTGAAGAGCTCGCCCGACTGGCAGGTCCTGCCGGTGCAGCAAAACTCGTCGGTGCAAACGTTGCCGTCGTCGCAATCGACGTCGGTTTGGCACTCGCATTGGGAGGCGTCGGCCTGGCACAGGCCCGTCGGCTCGTCGCAGCTGTCGAGGGTGCAGCTGACGGAATCGTCGCATTGCACGGGGCTTCCGGAACAGACGCCGCCGGAACACACGTCCCCGGCGGTGCAGTTCACGTTGTCGTCGCATTGCAAATCGTTGGGGCTGGAGACGCAGGCGCCCGCGCCGTTGCACTCGTCGGTCGTGCAGAAATTGCCGTCGTCGGTGCAGGGCGTGCCGACGGGATCGGCGCAGGTGTCGGTGGCCTCGTCGCAGAAATCGGCGCATTCGCCGTTCCCGCCGCAGCGCGGGTTTTGAAAGAGGGTGTCCTCCGGAACGCAACTCTCGGTATCGTCGCAGACGTTGATCCCGTTGCAGAAGACGCCGTCGTCGCCGCAAGGGGTCAAGGGAGGCGGAGCCGCGCCGCAGACGCAGCACCTGAAAGTCACGTCGAAACCGCAGGTGCCGCTGCAAGATTCGGTGCCGTCGCAGATGTTGGCGTTGATTCCGCAATCGGAATCGTCGTCGCAGGCGACCCCGCTGACGCAACTTTGGGCGGACGCATTTTCGGTCCGCAAGAGCGTCAGGACCGCCAGGGAAAAAAGGCCGAGGAGAGATAAACGCAAAATTTTCCGACTTAAGCGGCTAACCATGGTTCCCTCCTTTTCCAGGAGACTATTTATTGTACTTTTTACCCCTTCCCATTGCAAAGCAAGAAATCCCCCTGACGCCGCCTTCCGTCATCACGGTTCAGGGGCAGGCCTGTTCCCAAAGCAAGCTCTTTTCCGGAGCGACCTCGCGCTCCGGCCGCGGGAGACTTTCTTGAACCAGCCAAACGCGAAGGCCCGCGAGTTTTTCGCCGGGAACCGCCCGGGAATTCCAGTTCCGACAGAGGTAAAGGCCGTAATAAGGGCGGTACTCGGCGTGAATGCGATGGGCGATCCAGTCCAAGTACTTGCGCCATCGCAGACCGGGCCTTGCCGGTCGTGAGGCCGCATCGGCCGAAAGCGCCCCTCCGGCGGCGGCCAATGCCACCTCCGATCCGTCCGTCAACCGGCCCAGGATCTCATAGCGGACATCCCTCGCGGGGGGCTCGGGAGCGAACATTCCCCACGACTGGCTCACGCGCAACGCCTCGCCGAGGCCCCGGTACCCGCGCATGAAGTCGAGCCGGACCGCATCAACGTTAACCGCGGCAAGATTGAGGAGCAGGACGTAGGCGATCAGCGCCAAGGCCAACGCGTCCGTCCAGCGGGGCAGCCCGATCCGAAGAGGCCGCCGGAGACACGCGGGGGCCCGTTCGCGAATCCAGAGGCCAGCCTTCGCGAAAATTTCCACGTTAAACCATCGACTAATCGGCCTCCCGCCGAGCTTCCGCTTCGCCCCATCCAAAAATTCTCCGGGAAGAAAGGCGAGCCATCCCGCCATGCTGATGTAGGGAAAAGGCCCTAAATCCAGCAGCAAGGCCAAGCTCAAATGAAAACCGAAGAACAGAAACACCGCCACGGTGCGAAACACCGGCGTGTAGATCGGGATAAAGGCGAGCCAAGGCCCCCATCGTTCCAATCCCAAGGTGAAATGCGTCAAAAATTTCAGCAAGCCGGGATATTCCAGCAAGGAACGCCCCAACGGGCCGGACAGGGATCGGTACTGAAGCACGCGGTACAGCGCCTCGCCTTCCCGCCAGGCATCCCCGGTTTTATTGAATCCTGCGAACCAGTAGACGAAACATACCTGCAGCAAAAGAGCGACCGAAGCGCCCGACAGGATTCGTGCTGGAATCTCCGGTGGCGCAGGAGCAAGGACTCGATCCAAAGAATACCGCGCCCCCAAGGGCAGGAAAAGTCCCCAAAAAAGGAAAAGATGCAGCAGAATGTCGCCCGATTGGTGGATAAACGGGTTTCTCAAGTGCAACGAAGTCAGGAGAAACCAGCAGGCGAAGGTCGCCAAGCGCGTACGGAAGCCGAGCAACAGGGCGAGCGCGAAGCCTCCCATCAACAGAAACAGGCAAATCTGGAAGGTCGCCGAGCCGGCGAGAAATTGCGGCGAGAACTTCCAGAGCGGCGCGCTCTTCCACAAGACCTCGCGCGGCAGAACCCCCTCGTCGGTGTAGAAGGCCCTCAAATCCGGAAAACGGGCGAGGAGATCGCCCAGGATCGCCGCGGCGACGCCGATCCGAAACAAGGCCAGCGACCGCAGGTCGATGCCGAATAGCGTTTCCAGCTTGCCTCGCAGCGAGGCACGGGTCACGGGGGCCATATTCCGCAATTTAACCGATTTGGAACGACGCGTTAAAGAACTTCCTCGCCAGCGAAGGCGAAAATCACGCTATAATTCCCGAATGCCAGAACCGAAACGATCCAAGCTCGCCCTGGTCCTCTCCGGCGGCGGCGCCCGCGGCGCCTACGAGGCCGGGGTGCTGAACTACATCCGCACCCGGCTGCCGACGGCGCAGCGCGCCCGGCGCTTCGACGTCCAATGCGGCGCCTCCGTGGGGGCGATCAATACCTGCTTCATGGCCGCGACCACCCACGACCTCGACATGCAGGCCCGCGAGATGCGGCGCCTCTGGGAGAACGTCCGCGACGAGAACATCTACCGCACCAACCTCAAGGCCCTGCTCTCCTTCATGACCAAGAGCTCGGCGGGCGTGGTGTGGAAATTCATCCGGGGCAGCGGCCCCGGTTCGCCGCACTTTCCCGGCTTCCTCGACACCGAGCCCTTCCTGCCTTTCATCACCAACCTCTTCCCCTGGAAGATGATCACCAAGAACATCCAGTCGGGCCTGATCCAGGCGCTGTCGATCACGGCCACCAACGTCTTCACCGGCCGGATGGAGCTTTTTTTGCAGAAAAATTCCGAGTGCGTCTACAACGGCGAGCACGTCGTCAACTACGTCAAGATCCGCCCCGAGCACGCCCGCGCCTCGGCGGCGATCCCGGTGATCTTCCCGACGGTGCTGATCAACGGCGTCCCTTACACCGACGGCGGATTGCGCCTGAACACCCCGCTTTCCCCCGCCATCCATTTGGGCGCCGACAAGATTCTGGTGGTAGGCCTCAACCACCGCGCCCTGCCCGGCGAGAAGATTCCCATGAGCGGGGAGCTGGGACGGCAGGCGGCCCTGGGGCAGGTTTTGGGCCGCGTCATGAACTCCGTCTTCCTCGACAAGATCCAATACGACATCGAGCAGCTCGACCGGATCAACAAGATCATCGAGTGGACCGAGGATCTCTACGGGAAGAATTACCTGGCGGACTTGAACAAGATGCTGGGCCGCAAGAAGGTCAAGGGCGACGTGGCCGACCGGGGCCTGAAGAAGATCCGCTGCCTGCGCATCCGGCCCTCGCAGGACATCGGCGAGCTGTTCCGCTACTGCTTCAAGCACAAGGACCGCAAGCACCTCTCCACCTTCGAGAAGTTCCTGATCCGATTCCTCGACGTCGACCCGGAGAGCGGCGTGGATTTCCTGTCCTACATCAGCTTCACGCCGGACTACCTCAAGCACCTCCTGGACCTGGGCTACGAGGACGCCCAGCGGCACCATAATCAGTTGAAGGAATTCATGGAGGAGTAGTATATAGTGGGCTTCAGGAGGACCCCATGAAGAAAATCGAAGCGATCATCAAGCCCTTCAAGCTCGATCCCGTCAAAGAGGCCCTGCAGGCCGCTGGCGTCATGGGCCTCACCGTGACCGAGGTCAAGGGCTTCGGCCGGCAGAAGGGCCACACCGAGCTCTATCGGGGCGCCGAGTACGTCGTAGATTTCCTGCCCAAGATCAAGCTGGACGTCGTGGTCAACGACGCCGACGTCCCGAAGGTCATCGAGGCCATCGAGAAGGCCGCCAAGACCGGCCAGATCGGCGACGGCAAGATCTTCGTCTCGGCGATGGACCAGGTCGTCCGCATCCGCACGGGCGAGACCGGCGGCAACGCGATCTGAAGCGCTCCGCTCACTGCGGCGCCGGCACCCAGCGAATCTCCATCTCCTCCCGGCCTTCCATGGCGCGACGCAGGGCCCCCATCAATTCGGGGTCGGCGCCCTCCTCTTCCAGGTAATCCAGGGTGTCGATGTTGAGGTAATAGTCCCGGTCCGAGTCGGCCTCCTCCTCGAGGTGATCCGCCAAAAATCGGAATTGATCCTCGGTGATCTCGGCGACCAACCGCTCGCGTTCCTTCTCGAAGAGCTTCACCATGGGAGACCTCCTTCGTTTCCGAGATTCTAACCTCCCAGGAAGGAGGAACAGAAGGGGGAATTTTTACTTTTCAGGAAAAAATAGGGATAGACCCAAGGCATTAGCCAGCCTTTGCAGTCTGAGATCCAAGGTCCAAAGGCGGGCCTCGCCTTGAAGAGCCGATGCCAAAATCATGCGATCCACCAGGCCCGGAACCGGAATTCCGGCCCTCCGCGCCCTGGCGGCGAAGTCCGCGATCGTATCCCAGGTAGCGACCCGATTCCAATCGGGATCGACTTTGTCCATCGCATCAAAAGACTCTTGAAGGCGGACTCGCAGCTTTGGGTTGATATTCCCGGAGAAAACTTCCGCACGAATCGGGAGACAAGTAACGACCGCCCCCTCTTGAATCAGAGACTCGAGTACCCGCCGCGCGCCGGAATCTTTGGGAACGAAAAATTCGATCCAGACGGAGGTGTCGACCAAGACCCTCATCGGCCGCGCATCTTTTTGAGATCTTTTTGGGTCAATTTAAGGGCGTTGGAACCCTTGAGCTTCAGGAGACCTTCCAGGCGTTTTTTTCGGATCAAGGCCTCCAGACCCATGACCACCGCCTGGGTTTGCGTGGGGGCCCCGCTCAACCGAACGGCCTCTTTGAGCAATTTTTCAGGCAGGTTCATGGAAGTTCTCATCGGATCACCTCGATATGCTTGTTATACCTAAAATGTATGCCTGTCAATTTGCCCGCTCCGTACGGAGCCTTAAAAAAACAGGGACAAGCTTCCGATCAGGGTCAAGGGGTAGCCCGGCGTGAAATGGACGGCGGTGATCTCCGGCCCCAGGGGGTCCGGGCGCGAAGTGGTGTCGAATTGCGACTCCCGGTAATCGGCGTCGAAGAGGTTGAGCAGGTCCAATTGCAGCGCGTAGGCCCCGCGCTCGCCGCCCAGCCAGCGCTGCTTGTCGCGCCGGTATCCGGCCATCAGGTCCCAGACCATGTAGCCGTCGGCGGTCAAGGATCCGGCCTCGTTGGCGGGTCGGTCGCTGATCGCCCGCACCCGCAGGGCGCCGTAGAAGCCGCTGGGATGCTTGGCGTTGATCCCGCCGTTGACCGTCCATGTGGGCGCCAAGGGCACAAAATTGAGCCCCGAGGGCAGGCCGGCGAAGCGTGCGTGAGTATAGGTGAAGTCCACGTCGGCCCAGAGCCAATCGAGGATCTGATAGCGCAGGGAGGTCTCGACACCGTAGCGATTCGTGGCGCCCTTCGGCTCGGTGGTGCCCGCGTCGCCGACGAAGACCAGCTCGCTGCCCAAGTGCAGGTACCAACCCGCGACCTCGAACTGCAACTTGTCTCCGAAAAACTTGGAGCGCAACCCCAGCTCCGCCCCGGTCGCCTTCGCGTACTTGCTGGCCGGCAAGACCGGGTCCAAAACGCCGCGCGCATCGTTGGAGTGAAAGCCCTGGCCGAAGTTAAGGTAGACGTCCAAGTTGTCCAGCGGCGAGAGGATCGCCGTCGCCTTCGGACTGGTCACGAGGCCGGTACGACTCCCCTGCGCGCCATTGCCGAGCCGGTCATTCACGTTGTAATTCAGAATGTCGAAGCGCAGTCCCGCGACAAAGCGGAACCAATCCGTGACGAAGAACTCTTCCTGCCCGTAAAAATAGGGATTGAATTGGTTGACGATGTTTTGCGTTGTCCGCGACAACAATCGGCGAGCGACGGTGTGATTGAGCTCGGTGTCGATATGATCGAAGCGCAGCCCGTTCCCCACGGTCGTGCGAAAACCCACGGTCCCCGACTTGTCCAAGCGCGTGTAGGCCGCCTTGTAGCCGGTCACCTGGCGCCGGTCCCGCTGCTCGATCTGGTCGCCGTTCACCGGGTCGTCCAGGAAGAAGGTGAAGTCGGAAAAAAGGTCCAAGTCGTAGCGATAAGTATAAAGCGTCAGATCGAGGCTTTCCGTCTCCTTCGGCTCCCACCGAAGGTTGGCGGTGAATTGGTGGCGGTGCGACTCGCCTCCCTCGGTCGGATCCAGCGAGCCGAAACGCGAGAGCGCCCCGCTTTCCACCAACGGCGCGGGGATCTGTCCGGAGGCATTCCAGTCGCCGGTATACGAGGAGCCGGTGACTGTCCCCTTCCAGTCGCCCCGCTGAAAATACCCGCGCGCAAAGAGGTTGTAGCGGACGCAGTCCTCCGGATTCACGAAGGGGCCGTTGTTGACGTAGATGTCGTTGGCGATGAAAAAACCGCTCTTCTCGTCCCCTTTTCCCAAGATCGCCAGGCCGCGGAAGTTGTCGAAACGCCCCGCCTGGAAGGTCAGCCGGTTCTCCTTAAACTCCCGCCGTAGTACCATGTTCACCGCGCCGGCGGTGGCGAAGTCGCCGTCCTGGGCGAAATAGGGCCCCTTGCGCACCTCGATGGCCTCGATCAGCTCGGGGATGACGAAGTTGAAGTCGGAGTAGCCCTGGCCGTGGGCGTGGGTGACGTTGTTGACCGGCACCCCGTCGACCGAGAAGGCGATGTCGGTGCCGTGGTCGGCATCGAAGCCCCTCAGGTAATACTGATTGGCCTTGCCGCCGCCCGCGTGCTGGATGACGATCAGGCCGGGGACGACCTCGAGGATCTCGCCGGTCTCGAGGATGGGCGTGAGCTGCAGGTCGGGCTGCGTGAGGACCTGCTGGGAGGCGGATTCCTGCGCTCTCGAGTCCTGGACAAGGATCTCGGGCAATTCATGGGCCCGACCCACGAGGGGCAGGCCCAACAGCAATAGGCCGGCGAAGCCCAAACTTCGATGCATCGGATCTCTCCTTTTTCCTTATCATTACGCCGAGCGCGAAGTACGGATGCAAGGTTTCGCCAAATCAACAAAGAAAAATGGGGGCCCGCGGGCCCCCATGGCCGCGGAGATAGTCGCGGCCGGTGTTGACCAATATTAATGCGAATCGGCACCGCCGTCGTGCGTCGCGCCGAGGTGCTGGTGCACCGCGTTCGAAAAATTGGCGATCACCAGGGCTCGCTGCTCGTCCTCGGTCTGGGCCTGGAAATCCACGCCGCTCAGCAGGACGTCATACTTGGTTCCGATCAGGACCTGCTTCGAATTCTCGCCCTCGTGAAAGTGCAAGGGGTGCGCGGACATCTCGCCGTCGTGCATCGATTGGAAGGCCCCGCTCAATACCACCGGATCGGTGGTGTCGATATGGAAGTCGCCGCTTGCCGCGTCCTTGGTCCAGGTGCCGGCCAGGTGGAAGCTCTCCGGGAAGGACGAGCTGCCGCCGCCGTGGTCCTCGCCCTCGTGGTTCTTGATCGCCGCGCCCTCCGCGCCGGGGGCCAGGGTCAGCTCGTAGGCGCAGTAGGCGACCTTCGGGACCTCGTGCTCGCCCAGCAGGTGGCTGATCAGGTCCTCGCCCAGGTAGTCCTGGCTGGAGTTGATCTCGAGGGTCTGATCGAGGCCCGGTTGGCATTCGGGGTCCTCGCCGCCCGAGATCAGCTTGAAGGTCTTCCAGTTCACCTTCGCCTCCGTCAGCTTCACGGTGTAGCCCAGGTCGCTGACGAAGCTCTTGCTGCCGTCCACGTCGGCGGCCAGCTCGCTGCCGTCGTGCAGGTGCTGGACGACGGAGAATTGCAGCTCGCCGATCTCGGCCGAGGCGCCGGGATTGCTGTCGTCGATCAGGCTGTTGCCGCTGCAGCCGGCGAAGAGCGCGGCGCAGGAGAGCAGGGTCAGGGTTTTAAGTTTCAGGTTCATAAAGGCTCCGTTTCAAAGGGGGCGAAATTCGCCCCTTGGTTAAAAGAAATAATCGACGTTGAAATTAAACCCCGCCAGCACGTCGCTGAGCAGCGAGGTCGAGGTCTTGGATAGGGCCACGCCCGGCTTCACTTCGAGGGTATCCAGCACGGAGACCCGGGCACCGAAGGTGGTGATCAGGTCGTCGCGCAGGTAGAGGATGAGGCCAGGAGTGATATAGGCCTTGGTCGAGCCGCTCGCGAACACGTCGTCGCGGACGCTGGTCGAGCCCTGGAAGGCCACGAACAGATGCAGTGGGATCTTGCCCTTGATCACCGGGATGTTGGCGCCTACCTGGTAGTCGAGCGTGGGACTCACCTGGTCCGCGGCCGCCAGCGTCGTGCCCACGGTGGTGTAGAAGTCCACCGGGCCCAAGCCTGCCGTGTAGTTGAGGAAGGGCGAGACCAGCACGTCGCCGGCGCCCAGTCCCTTGGCCTCGTCGCCGGTGGGGAAAGAGAAGCCGCCGCCGAGGGTGAGGTTCATCCGCGTGCTAGGTTGCGACCACAGCAGGCCCTTGAAGCTTAGGGCGATATCCCCGATCCCATCCGAGCGCGGGAGGAATTTTTCCCGAATCGAGAGGAAGGGCAGCCGCATCCCGACGCTGAAGCGCCGGTGCACGGCGTACTCCCCCGCCAACTGGTAGCGCAGGACCTCTCCCAAGCCGTCGTCCAGGGCGTCGACGTTGAAGGTGAAGGACAAGAAGGTTCGCGGCGGCCGCGACTGCGTGGAGAAGGGGTTGTAGAAATTCGATCCCCCGCCGCCGTGGCCGGACACGTGGTGCGCCGCCGCTGGGCCGAGCCCCGTCATCCAGACGAGCGCGGCGCAGAGCAGCACTGCAAAGCGTTGCATAGCGATTCCTTTATGGCCGAGGACGAGGGCTTACGAGCGCGCGCCTCGGCGATGCATCATGTTCGAAAAATGAAATGGAGAGGGGGCTTTAGGCCTTGGGCGGAGGCGGATCGAGGCCGGCGGGGACACCGACTAAGGCGAAGGCGTCGCCCAGCTCGAAGCCGAAGGAACGGGGTTGAAATACGACTAAGGACTCCTGGGGAAGGAAGGGCTCACCGCGGAAGCTCAAGATCTCGCGGCGTTGCTGGCGCGAGCAATCGGGATTCACCCAGACGGGGACCTCCTCATCGGCGACGCGCGCCTCGACGGCATGGCCGTGGGCTGGACCCTCATGGTGCGCGTGGCTTGCATCGGCCATCGCGCCATGGGCCTCGTGTCCCGCGCCCGGGTCCGCGTGGTGTCCTTCGTGCCCGGCGTGCCCGGCATGTTCCGCGTGTTTCATGGCCTCGGCCTTGGGAGCAGGGCCCCTGGGCCGCTGCTTCAAGTCGCAGCCGTGGATGCACCGGCGCCCCGAGCGATTGCAGCCGCAGGCCTCGTGCTGTCCCATCGCCCAGGCGTAGGAATAGGGATAGGCCTGCCCGAAGCTGATCAGACAAAAAAACAGGGCCACAAACCACTTGTGACGGAAGAGGCGCATCTTTCCAGCCCCTACGCGACCGGAGGAAGGACTGTCAAGCCGTTCGAAAGATCGCCAAGAAAGGGCTTGAAGAAAATTCCGAAATTGCTCAGGCTGCAAGCGTGCGACGCTTCGGCCTTCCATTTCAGCTCTGTCTCTTGGCCCTGCTCGCGGCCTTCTGCCTCGCCTCCGTCGAATGGCACCGCGACCACGAGGCCTCCGCTCAAGGTCCTTGCCAGGAATGCTGCGTGCAATGCTGCCCCTCGCACCACCTGGCCCCCGTCGCGGCCCCAAGCTTGCTCCTCAGCCACCCGGACGCGGTGGACGGCCGGTCGCCCGAACTTCCCCTGCCCCGCCTCGAGACCCATCCTCGGCGCGTCGACCGCCCCCCCATCGCTTAAGCCGCTTCGCGCTTCGCCTCTTCCATCAACACTCGCGGAATCCCCGCGGAGGTACGATTATGTTTGCCCCCAAACGGCGGCTTTGGGCCGGGGCCTTGGCCCTGATCGCCTGCCTCGCCGTCCATCCCCGACGCGCGGCCGCCGAAGCCGCCTGCGCGATTCGCAGCGCCCAAGAGCTGGTCGCCTGCGCCCTGGAACGCCACCCCGACCTCGCCGTCGCGGCCGAGGCCGAGGCACGCGACCGGACTTTGCCGGAGATCGCGCGGCAGCGACCCAACCCCGAGCTCGACAGCCGCATCCTGGGCGGCAAGAGCGCCGACGACTCGCTCGTCACCACCGAGACCACCCTCTTCACCGTTTGGGAGCTGGGCGGGAAGCGCCGCTCCCGCGTCGCCGCCGCCCAGGCGCAGGGACGCGCCGCCCAAGCCGAGACCTTGGCCGTACGCGAGCGCGTCCTGCTCGAGACGGTATTGGCGCTGCATCGGCTGCGGCAGATTCGCTCCGAGCTCGCCCACATCGAGGAAACCCTCGCCGTCTTCGGCAAGATCCTCCGGCTCTACCGGGCGCGGCCCTTCCTCACGCCGGAGCAAGAGGTCTCGCTGGCCTCCTTCGAACTGGCCGGCGAGGACTACAAGCTGCGGAAAAGCCGGCTGACTCAGGATAAATTCAACCTGCTGGGCGCCCTTCGGATCGCCACGCGGCATCCCCTTGAGGACATCGCCAGGCTCTTGCCCCCCGCTCCGCGTCGCTGGCCCGCCATCGACGGAGCCGCGCCCGAGGGAACCGGGAGAAACGCGGCGCTGCAAAGGGCCGAGGCCGCGCGCGAAGAAGCCGAAACGCAGGCCCGCCTCGCCCGATCCGAGGCCTGGCCGGACCTGCGTATCGGCCCCACCCTCGAGACCGAATCCCTCTCCGACGCGACCAAGACCACGGGCGGCCTGCATTTCGCCCTGCCCCTCCCCGTCCTCAACCGCAACGCCGGGGGCCGGGCCTACGCCCAGGCCGAAAAGATCCGCGCCGAAAGCGCCCTGGCCGCGGAGCGCGGCAAGCAGGCCGTCGACCGAGAAAGCTGGCTCTCCCGCTACCGTGCGGCCCGCAAGGCACTCGCGCAGACGCCCTCCCCCACGGCGCTGGGCCCGCGGCACGCCCAGGTCGAGGCCTTTTTCGAAAAGGGACTGGTGCCGAGCACGCTGGTGATCGAGGTCCACCGCCAGATCAACGAAGTCGCCCAAACCTACCACGAGCAGGAACTTGCCGCCCTCGAGGCGCTGTGGCGGCTCTACATCCTCGAAGGCCGCGCCTTCGCGGAAAAAATCTGAACGGAGCGGAACATGATCGAAGGCATCGTCAAATTTTCCGTCAAAAACCAGGTCGTCGTCCTGGTGCTGACCGCGATCTTCCTGGCCGCCGGAGGCCTGGCCTACACCCGCCTCTCGGTGGACGCCCTGCCGGACATCACCAACGTCCAGGTCACCGTCAACACCATGGTGGAGGGTCTCGCGCCCGAGGAGAGCGAGCGCTACGTCACCGCGCCCATCGAGGCCGCGATGAACGGCATCTCCAGCGTGACGCACCTCCGTTCGCTCACCAAGTTCGGCCTCTCCCAGGTGACCGTGAACTTCGAGGACGGCACCGACATCTACCAGGCGCGGCAGCAGGTGGCCGAGCGCCTGCAAACGGTCCTGCCCGGCCTGCCGCCCGGACTCCAGCCCCGCCTGGGCCCGATCACGACGGGACTGGGCGAGATCTACTTCTACACGGTCGAGGCCG
>JADYZQ010000048.1 GCA_020853015.1 Deltaproteobacteria bacterium | reverse complement strand
GGAAGAGATCTAACCCACTGAACTTTTTCGTCCGCCGCGCGAGCCAAGGTGCGTGCCAAGAAGCCTCCAATCCGGAATTCAGGATCCTCGAGATCCCATCATAGCGGCTTAGGACTACGATTTCACGCCCCGGAAGTAAAGTTGGAAATGACGCGGCACGTCGTCAGGAATGTTCCCAACATTCGGATCTGGAAATAGCTTAGGGTCCTGTTTAAAAGACGTCGAAGAGCTCGACCAACCAGGCCGGCGGCGGGCCAAACAAGGTCTCGAGGCCGCGGACGATTCCGTCGCTTAAGCTTTCCCCAAAGCCCTTGGGGGCAGTCGACGGCGCGCTGGGCGCGGCGGTCGCCGAGGCCCCCTGGGCGACGCCGGAAGCCGCTTTGGAGGCGGCGTGGCGGGCGGCGCCCTTCGCCAGGCCTCGCGCGGCGCGGGAAGCCACGCCACCGCCCAAGAGAAGGGAAAGATCGAATTCCACCATCACCGAAGCGGAGCCGTCGGCCCTCATCTCCACCCTGCCCCGGACGGGCGAGGGCGACTCCTTTTGCACCAGAGGCGGTGCGGGAGGAAACAGCCCCAGGGAGAGTTGCAAGGGATCGACGGGAGCGGGATTGGTTTTGGAATTGGGCGGGGTCATGGATCCTCCTAGCTTAAGGAAGCACCCACCCCTTCGTGAGTAGAGGGCTTATCGTCGCAGCGGGGAAATAGTTGCTAGGGCCGCGACTCATAGGGCCGCGACTCATAGGGCCGCGACTCAAGCCGTCCAACGGGCAGCTTCCGACGGCTGCGGGAAAATCCGAAAGCGACGCGGCCGGGCCAATAACCATTCCCCCACCTGCGGCCGCAAGTTTTGAAACTCCTCGTGGCTCAACTCGACTTCCAGCCAGCCATCCCCTTCTTCACGCGTCAGGTCCAGCTTGACCGCGGAGCCAAAGCTGCGCACCTGGCGCACCTGGGCTAGAACCGCGGCCTTGCCGATAAAGCGCCGCCGCAGCTCGATTTCGTGAGGCCTCACAAACGCGAAAACCGCGCCCGAGGCACCCGCGTGCTCGGGCGCGTCGACCTCCCAGGTTCCCACTTGGGCGACCCCGTCGCGAATCCGGCCGTGGAAAAGGTTCACGCTGCCCAGGAATTGCGTCACGAAGGGGTTGGCGGGATGGGAATAGACTTCGTCCGGCGTACCGACCTGCTCGATGCGTCCCTCATTCAGGATGACCACCCGGTCGGCCAGCTCGAGGGCCTCTTCCTGGTCGTGGGTGACGAAGATGCTGGTGACGCCGACCTGCTCGTGCAACCTCCTCAGCCAACGACGGAGCTCCTTGCGCACCTTAGCGTCGAGGGCGCCGAAGGGCTCGTCGAGCAGCAGGTATTTCGGCTCGAGCACCAGGGCGCGGGCCAAGGCGACGCGCTGCCTCTGTCCGCCGGAAAGCTGCGAGGGCAGCCGATCCGCGGTCCAGTCCAACTGCACCAGCTTCAGGATGTCGAGGGCGCGCCGGCGGATTTCGTTCCTGCCCGGGCGCCTCCGCCACGGCAGCACCTCGAGGCCGAAGGCGACGTTTTGCAAAACGGTCTTGTGCCGAAACAAGGCGTAGTGCTGAAAGACGAAGCCGATGCCGCGCTCCCGCGCCTTCTTGACGCCGGCATCCTCTCCGTCCAGGCTCAACACGCCCGCGTCGGGCGCCTCCAGGCCGGCGATGATGCGCAAAAGCGTCGTCTTGCCGGAACCCGAGGGCCCCAACAGCGCGAGCAACTCGCCCTTTTTGATCTCCAAATCCACGCCGCGCAGGGCGATGAAACCCCCGAAGCGTTTTTCGATGTCTTGAATATGGATGCTCATGATTTGTTCGACCTCCATTCCACGATCCCCTTCGCGGCCAGCGTGAACAAGGCCAGCAAGGCCAGCAGCGAGGCCACGGCGAAGGCGGGGACGAATTGATATTCGTTGTATAGGATCTCGATTTGCAGGGGCATGGTGTTGGTCAGGCCTCGGATGTGACCCGACACGACGGAAACCGCGCCGAACTCCCCCATCGCCCGCGCGTTGCAGAGGATCACGCCGTAAAGCAGGCCCCACTTGATATTGGGCAGGGTGATCTTGAAGAAGGTCCGCAGGCCGCCCGCCCCCATCGTCATCGCCGCCTCCTCCTCTTCCCTGCCCTGGGCCTGCATCAGCGGGATCAATTCCCGCGAGACGAAGGGGAAGGTCACGAAGATCGTCGCGAGGACGATCGCGACGGGCGTAAAGATGATCTTGATGTCGTGCTCGACCAAGAAGGGTCCCAGAAGGCCCTGCGTCCCGAAGAGCAGGACGTAAATCATGCCGGAGATCACGGGCGAGACGCTGAACGGCAGGTCGATCAGGGTGATGAGCAGGTTTTTGCCGCGAAACTCGAATTTCGCGATGGCCCAGGCCGAAACCAGGCCGAAAAACAAGTTGAGCGGCACAGCGATCCCCGCGGTGATCAAGGTCAAGCGGATGGCGCTGCGCGTTTCGGGATCCTGGATGGCCTGCCAATAGGCCCCCAGGCCCTTTTCAAAGGCCTTTTGGAACACCTCCACCAAGGGAATCAGGAGAAAAAAGAACAGGAAGGTGAGCGCGAGCGCGATCAATGCGAGCCGCACGAGCCAGGACTCCGTCGTGGCCCGGGTTCTGGGGACTTCCTTTGTTTTTGCCAGCAATCCGATCGCGGCTCCCATGGCTTCTCCTTATCGCGGCGCCAGAATGCGGTGCGTGCGCCAGTTGATCAAGTTGATGAAGAGTAGGATCAAAAACGAGACGACCAACATCAGGACGGCGATGGCCGTCGCTCCCGCGTAGTCGAACTGATCCAGCTTGGTCATGATCAAGAGCGGGGTGATCTCGGTCTTCATCGGCATGTTCCCGGAGATGAAGACGACCGAGCCGTATTCTCCCAAGGCCCGGGCGAAGGCCAAGGCGAAGCCCGTCCAGAGGGCGGGCTTCAGTTCCGGCAGCAGGACCTTCCAGAAGGTCTTGAGCCGCCCGGCCCCCAGGCAGGCCGCGGCCTCCTCGTTCTCCGCGGGGAGATCGGCCAAGATGGGCTGGACGGTCCGGACGACGAAGGGCAACCCGATGAAGGTCAGGGCGATGACGATTCCCAGCGGCGAGTAGGCCGTCTTGATCCCGTAAGACTCGAAGAAGCTCCCCAGCCATCCGTTGCCGCTGTACAGCGAGGTCAGCGCGATGCCGGCTACCGCCGTCGGCAGCGCGAAGGGTAGATCCACCAGACCGTCGATGATCCGCTTGAAGGGAAAATTATAACGCACCAGGACCCAGGCCACCAACAACCCGAACACGGTGTTGATCGAGGCGGCGACGAGCGAGGCCAGGAAGCTCAGCTTGAAGGCCGCCAGGACCCGCGCCGAGCCGATGACGTTCCAAAACTCCCCCCAGCTCAGCGAGGCTGTCTTGATAAAGAGCGTCGACAAGGGAATCAGGACGATCACGCTGAGATAAAAGACGGTGAACCCCAGGGTGAGTCCGAAGCCCGGGAGGACTCGATGTCGCCTTCGAAAAAAGGGGGCCACGTTAGACCCCCGTCCCGGGCTTCTTGCCCTCGTAGATTTGGTCGAAGACCCCGCCGTCGGCGAAGTGCGTCTGCTGGGCCTTCTGCCAACCGCCGAACAATTCGTCGACGGTGAAAAGCGGAATCTTCGGGAAACGTCCCGAATACCTCGCGGCGACCGCCGCATCCCTCGGGCGGAAGAAGTGCTTGGCGATCAATTCCTGCCCTTCGGCTTGGTAGAGATATTCGAGGTAGGCCTGGGCGACTTGTTGGGTCTTGTGCTTGGAGGCGTATTTTTCTACGACCGCGACCGGCGCGTCCGCCTCGATGCTCAAGGATGGAACGACGACGTCGAATTTGGCGCCTCCCGACTCCTGCTGGATCAAGAGAACCTCGCTCTCGAAGGTCAGCAGGACGTCGCCGATACCTCGCTGGATGAAGGTGGTCGTGGCCCCGCGACCCCCGGTATCGAGCACCGGCACGTTTTTAAAAACCTTGCCGACGAAGGCGCGGGCTTGCGCGTCGTCGCCGCCTTGTTTTTTCAGGGCGTATCCATAAGCGCCGAGATAGCTGTACCGCCCGTTTCCGGAGGTCTTGGGATTGGGAATGATCACCGACACACCGGAGCGCGCCAGATCGTTCCAATCCTTGATGCCCTTGGGATTGCCCTTCCGCACCAGGAAGACGATTGTCGAGCTGTAGGGCGAGCTCTGATGGGGCAGGAGTCGGCGCCAATCGGCGGGAATCAACTTTCCGATGGCGCTGATCGCGTCGATGTCGGTCTGCTGATTCATGGTCACGACGTCCGCCTCGAGCCCGTCGATCACCGATCGCGCCTGCTTGGTCGATCCCCCGTGCGACTGTTGCACGGCGACGGTTTGACCGGTCTTTTCCCGCCAATAACCGGCGAATTTGGCGTTGTAGTCCTTGTAGAACTCCCGGGTGACGTCATACGAGACGTTCAGCAGGGAGACATCGGCCGACGAGACTCCCGGCGACGCCAGCGCCAAGCCGAGTAAAGTGCCTAAGATGATTTTCTTGAACATGACGGAATGCTCCTTTTACTTCCCGGGTTGATAGATCTGGTCGAAGGTCCCGCCGTCGGCGAAGTGCGCCTTTTGCGCCTTCTGCCAGCCGCCGAACACCTCGTCGATGGTGATCAAGTTGAGTTTCGGGAATTGGGCCGCGTATTTCGCCGCCGCCGCCGCGTTCCTGGGACGATAATAGTGCTTGGCGACGATGTCCTGTCCCTCGGGAGTATAAAGGTACTCGAGATAGGCCTGCGCCACGGGGCGGGTTCCGCGCTTGTCGACGACCTTGTCCACGACCGCGACCGGAGGCTCGGCCAGGATGCTGAGCGAGGGGTAAACGATGTCGAACTTGTCCTTGCCCAGCTCCCGCACCGCGAGCAGGGCCTCGTTTTCCCAGGAGATGAAGACGTCCCCGATGCCGCGCTCCACGAAGGTCGTCGTGGAACCCCGCGCGCCGGAGTCCAAGACGGGCACGTTCTTGAACAACCGGGCGACGAATTCCTTCGCCTTCGCCTCGTCCCCTCCGGGTTGCTTTAAGGCGTAGGCCCAGGCCGCCAGGTAATTCCAGCGGGCGCCGCCGGAGGTCTTGGGGTTGGGCGTGATGACGCTGATGCCGGGCTTGGCCAAGTCGCTCCAGTCCTTGATTCCCTTGGGGTTGCCTTTACGGACCAGGAACACGATCGTCGAGGTGTAGGGCGAGCTGTTGCTGGGCAGGCGCTTCTGCCAATCGGGCGGCAAAAGCCTCGCCTTCTCGGCGATGGCGTCGATGTCGTAGGCCAGCGCCAAGGTCACGACGTCGGCCTCCAGGCCGTCGATCACCCCGCGGGCCTGCTTGCCCGAGCCGCCGTGGGATTGCTTGACGTCCACGGCCTCGCCCTTCTTGGCCTGCCAATCCTTCGCGAAGGCCGCGTTGAAGTCTTGGTAAAGCTCTCGGGTGGGATCGTAGGACACGTTCAGGAGGGTGACGCCCGCATGGGCGCCACCCGCGATCCCGAACGCGCTGGGTAGGAGGTAGATGAGAATAAGAAGGATTCGTTTCAAGCTTTTCATGTCCATTTCCTTTCCATTTTTTTCCATTTTCTAGAATGCGAGTTGGTATCGGTTGAGAATCACGTTCTCGGTCTTTCGGTTGCCCCCCGCGGCGGCGCCGCCGTCGAAGCGGGTCTGCTCGAAGTCGAGCATGAACTTGGCGTTTTCGTTGAGGATCCAGTTGAAGGCGACCCCCCAGGCCTTGGCCTTGCGGGCCGACTTGGTCGGATCGGCGAAGGTCGGGAAGGCGTCCTTGTCGACCTTCAGCTCGTTGTAACGGGCCCCGAACTCGAAGGCGCCGGTACCGCCCTGCTTCCAGCCCAGCGGCTTCTTCGGCTTGATCCTGCCGAAGGAATTGTCGGCGCCGATCACGTAGGACGCCGCCACTTGCCAGGCTTGGTTCTTGATGTCGGCCGAGGCCGCGCCCAACGAGACGTTTTGCGAGCTCACGATGTACTCTCCCAAGATGCCGAAGCCCTTGTAGTACCAGTAGCCCTGCGGCGAGATGCGCCACCGCCGCCCGGAGGCGACGACGGTTCCCGCCGCGGTGCCGTCGTTGAGGTATTTGAAAAAGGTCTGCTGTCCGGTCGTCTTGTAGGAGGGCAGCTGAGGGTCCTTTTCGTTTCCGGACTGGTGGCCCAGCGTCCCGGAAACCCCGATGCCGAAGCCCTTGGCCGCCTCGACCGAGGTCTTTTTGAAAGGATGGGCGTAAACGCGGCCGACGAAGTCCTTGGAGTTGTTCAGGTCGAAATCCGCGCTGGCGCCGTCCGGCACCCCGTTAAAGACGCCGATATGGTATTGGAAGACTCCTTCCAGCACCTCGCCGTTCAGCAAGATTCCCAGGTCGCGGTTCGGCGCAAGCTGCGTCGGGAGGCCGCGCTCCACGAAGTGAAGATCCGCCGCGCCCTCGAGGCGCTCGAGGCCGACCGGGGTTTTGATCTTGCCGACTTGGATCTTGAATTCGGGGAAGATGACGGTGTTGATCCACGCATCCTGCAGGACCACCTTGCCCTCGCCGAAATCGGGCATAATACGGAACTCCCAGCGTTTCGCGAACCTGCCTTCGATCCAGGGCCGCACGCGGCGGGCGATGAAGGTATTCACCGCGCCCTGTCCGTCGCGGTCCAGGTAGAAGCGGGCGTCGCCCTGCACAAGGCCGCGAAAGCGGATCTCGTTATTCCCGTCGGCGGAGCCGATCGAAATGCCGCCGGATCCCGCCTTGACGACGGGCCGCTCCTTGGCCTTCTCCTTCTCGGCCTCTTCTTTCAGCTCGAGGTTGCGCTCGAGCACTTTTTGCTTCTGCTCCAGCTCCTCGAGGCGTTGTTGGTATTCTTGTAGGGTGGGACCTTGGGAGACGGTCTTGGCGCGGCGGGCCTTGGCGGCCGCCGGCTGACTGAAACCCAGGGCGATGAGACTGATTCCAAGCAGGAACCAGGACTTCCGAATAGGCGCTTTCATAAGAAATTCTCCGATTTCCAATGGGCGCTTCCGGAGGTCCGGTCAGCGATTTGATTTTAATTTTAAAGCTAAGGCTTTCCGTTTTCGGATAAGCCGGGCGCGATCTAGCGAGCTGTTGAAAAACCACCGGTGGTTGGGCCAAGCCGCCGTAGGCGGATTGGCGGACCCCGAAAATCCGGAGGATTTTTGGGCGATATATGGAGCCGGATTTACTCCGGCGGGAATAAAATCGTTTTTCAACAGCCTCTAATTGAATCGCACCTTTTCCTTGCGTTCGATCTGCACCACGCGACCGTCATGGACGACGATTTCCACCGAGCCGTAGGCCAGGTCTTGCAGGGCGCGAAGGATCTCTTTCTCGACCTGCGGGGAGGCCGCGGGCTTGTTGTGGGTGGCGTGATTTTGGCTTTCTTGCAGGCTACTCATATTCTTCTTCCTATCCGAGGAGGACATCATCATGTCCTTTCAGGATCGAGACCCTCGACCGGATGGCGGACGAGGGACGCGAAACCAAGTTGAATCCTAAGAAATTAAGGATGTTTTGGATTGTTTGTGAATTTACCGCCGACGACCCTGGGGTGCGGCGGAAGGAAGAAAGGAGTGCTTCACATCGCCCAACCCGTATTCGTCGGCTGCATACACATAGCCATGCGTCCGCAGGCCATGCAGCGAGAATCGGGATAAAATTGGGCAAAACTCGAAGTCATTACCATCTTTCGTAAAGGAGGCGCTCGAAACTGTCAAGGCCTCAAAAATATTCCTAAGAATTTTTTCGTGACTCCCGCGGGAGAGTTGCGAAAAAAACTAAATATTCTGCACCGCCCGGAAAATCACGTTCACGCCCTCCCCTCCCGTCGCGGCCTCGAGGCGAAAGAGATAGTATTTATTCACCGTCACCCGGATCCCGCCCCCGCCGCTAAACTTGAAGTCCTTGAAGGCGAAGTTGGAAATACCGCCGAAGACGCGGCCGGTATCGAAAAAGACCGTCCCGTCGATGATGTCCCAGATCGGATAACGGAACTCCACATTGAAGACCACGCTCCCCCGGTCGCGGAAGCGCCCCTTGTCGAAGCCGCGCAGCGGCGAGTTCACGTCCAGCACCGCCAGGCGGTAGAACGGGATCTGGCTCCCCCCCGAGGTGTTTTGAAAGGTCCAACCGTTGTGCAGCCAGAGCACGAACCGCGGGTGGCCCAGGGTGAAATACTGCTCCACGTCGACGTCCCACTGGAAGTAGTCGAAGCCCTTCTGGCCTATCCCCATGAAGCGGTGGAAGACGAGCTCGCGCAGGCCGCCCCGATTGGGGCTGACGTCGGGGTCGCGCGTGTCGTGGGCCAGGCGAAATCCATAGTCGAGATAAGAAATGTTGCGGCCGAAGCCGGGAAGCTCGGCTGGCGGAAATCGAGCCTCCACCGGATCGGAGAGGCCGGCATGCCCGTTGTTGGCGAGTGCCGTGTCGAAGAAGATACGGGGCGAGAAGCTTAAGTTCGGGATCAGCTCGAAGCCGAAACGCGCTCCCACCGTGAAGCGCCTCAGGCCGAACTCGCTCTTGGCCGACTCGTCGGTGTCGGGCCCGATGCCGAAGAAGTCCTCGTCGCCGTCCTTGTACCAGGTCGAGGCGAACTCGAAGGAGAAATCCCTGCCGAGGGCTTGGAAGGCCTTCTCGTTGCCAAGCGAAAACACGGCGCGTTGGTCGAGATCCTGATAGAGGATGAAGTGCGTCTTCAGGTGATAGTCGCGGCGAAAGAGGTCGATGTGGGCCAGGCCCAAACCGCCGCCGAATTTCCGCCCGTCGCCGACCGTCAGGATGGGGTAGACCGAGAAGCTGCGGTTCTCGTTGGTCAAAAATCCGACCGAGCGGCGCGAATACCTGTTCTTCTTGATGAGGTGCCCGAGCTTGTAGATCGGGTAGGTGACGCCCTTCAGGACGTAATAAGGGATCGCGAAGGGAAAGACCTCGATGGGGGGCTCGGGCAGGGCCGCCGCTTGCGGGGCGCTCTCCGCGACGGGCGTCGGCGCGGGAGCGGTCTCGGCGCGCAGCGCCCGCGCGAAGGTCAGGGCGACGAGCAGGCCGCAAGACAAGCGCGCGAGTTTATGGACCCGGCTAGCGGCCACGTCGCACCTTTCGGGAGAGCCGGCGAAACAAGCGCGGGATCAGGCCGGGGCAGAGGCGGCCGATCAGGACGAAGGCCTTGCCGTGCCAGGTGACGATTTTTTCCCGCCGCCGCCGGGCCGTCGCGCGCACGATCTGCCGCGCCGCCTTCTCCGCCGGCATCTGCAGCCAAGCCGGCACGGGGTCCTTCGCCTCCGCCCGGTACAGGCCTTGGTTGTCCACGTGCCGGATGTCGGTCGCCACGAAGCCCGGGCTGATCAGCGTGACCGAGATCCCATGGGGCGCCAGCTCGGCGTAAAGCGCCTCGGCCAGCGCGCGCACCGCGAACTTGCTCATCGAATAGGGGGAGGCCTCGGGGGCGCTGAGATGGCCGCTGACGCTGCCCATCAGGACCAGGCGCCCGCGGGACTTCTTCAGGTCCTCGAGCCCGGCCCGCACCGTGCGCAGCACGCCGAAAACGTTGGTCTCGAATTGACGACGGAAATCCTCTAAGGAAAGCTTTTCGAAGCGCCCCACCACGCCGAAGCCGGCGTTGGCCACCACCACGTCGATGCGGCCGAAGGCCTCGCGCGCCTTCGCCATCGCCGCTTCCAGGTCGCCGTCGCGGGTGACGTCGCAGGCCGCGGCCAGGGCCCGGGCGCCGGAGGCCTGAAGCTCCGCCGCCAAGACTTCGAGGCGATCTAAACGCCGCGCAGTCAATACCAAGGCCGCCCCCTCACGCGCGAACTCCCGCGCCAAGGCGGCTCCGATGCCGGAGGAGGCGCCGGTGAGGAATACGGTTTGGTCGGAAAATCGGGGCATTGGCTCATCCAGGCCTAATGCATTCGCGGCCTTCTTAGAATAGTTTTCTGCGCGCGACCCGGGTCAGCTCGAGAAGGGCCGGATTTTGCAGCCGCTTTTGGACGGAGATGGCGAAGAATTCCTCGCGGAGCCCCGCCAGTTTGCCGAGCGCCTGAACACGGTATTGGCGAGAAACCTCGGCCGAAACGGCGACGGGCGCGGCAAAGAGCCCCTTGCCGGCCAGCCCGAAAGACTTGAGCAAGGCGCTGTCCTCGAACTCGCCGACGATCTCGGGGCGGATCCCCCGGGCCTCGAACCAGTCGTCGAGGGAGCGCCGCAGCGCCGTGTGCGCCGCCGGCATCAGGAAGGGCGCGCCCTCCAGCGAGCGGGGGAAGCCGCGGGCGAACTTTCGGGCCAAGGATGGAGCCCCGAACACTGCGGTGTCCGAGGCGCCCAAGGGGTGGTTGAAGGCGCGCAGCTTCGCCCAAGGACTGACCGGCGCGTCGGAGATCACGAGATCCAATTGGTGCAAGGCCAGCTCGGCCAGGAGCCGTTCGGGACGGTCCTCGCGGCAGACCAGGTGGATCTTCTCGGGCATGGCGAAGACCGGCTCGAGCAGGCGGTAGGCAACCGCCTTGGGCACGACGTCGGCCACGCCCACGACGAGCTCGACGGGACGGCCTGTCGGTCGGCCCCGCACGGAATCGACTAAATCCCTCCCCAGGGCGAATATTTCCTCCGCATAACGGTAGACGGTCCGCCCGACGTCGGTCAGCGCCAGTCGCCTCCCCTCGCGCACGAAGACCTTCTCCCCCAGGCTGCCCTCGAGGCTTCGGATCTGGGCACTGATCGCCGGCTGCGACAGGGAAAGCTTGGCCGCGGCGGGCGCCAAGCCGCCCTCCTTGGCGACGGTGTAGAAATAAAGCAGATGATGGTAGTTGAGCCATTCCATGCCCCGATCATACTTAGATAATATGGAACTGTTAATGCTAAATTATTTAATTTTTTTAATCTTGGCAGACGGGCATATTGGCTGAGACAAAGAGAAAGGAGATCCCATGAAAATCGAAATCCGCGGCATCCGCAAACTGATCAGTCCCGCCGTTCGCGAACACGCCCGGCGCCGCATCCACTTCGCCCTGGGCCGTTTCGAGGACAAGGTGCTCGCCGTCACGGTGCGGCTCAGCGACCCAAACGGCCCCCGCGGCGGCGACGACAAGTGCTGCAAGGTGGAAGCCAAGCTGCGCGGCCATTCGGGCGTCTTCATCGAGGAGACCGGAGGCGACCTGTACGCGGCGATCGACCTCGCGGCCGAGCGCCTGGGTCACGCGGTCCGCCGCGGGATCGAAAAACGCAAGGACGCCCCGCGGCGCGCCCAGCCGATATTCGGATGGGATAACCTGAGGGAATAATATGCCGACCGCACTCGCTTTCGCCTTGGGCCTGCTTTCCCTGGTCTTGGGAGGCGAGCTTCTCGTCAAGGGCGCCTCGCGAATGGCGGCTTTGTTGAGGATCTCCCCGCTCGTCGTCGGGCTCACGGTCGTCGCCTACGGCACCAGCTCGCCCGAGCTGGCCACCAACCTGATCGCGGTCTACGAGAACAAGCTGGACATCGCCGTCGGCAACGTCGTCGGCAGCAATATCCTCAACGTCTTCTTCATCCTCGGCGTTTCGGCCTTGATCGCCCCGCTGGTCGTGCACCGCCAGGTGGTGCGGCTCGACGTCCCCATCATGATCGCGGCCTCGGCGTTGCTGCTGCTCCTCGGCATCGACGGGAAACTCAGTCGCTTCGACGGCCTCCTGCTGCTGGGCAGCGTCGTTTTCTACACCGTCTTCATCATCCGCGAGAGCCGAAGGGAGACGTCGAACCAGGAAGAGGCAGGAGCGGCCGGGCAAAGAGACGCGAGTCGCTCCAAGGCCTGGCTTCTATCCGCGATCCTGGTGTTGGCGGGGCTGGGCTTCCTGGCACTGGGCTCCAACTGGTTGGTGGACGCGGCGATCGTCCTGGCGAAGCGCGTGGGGGTCAGCGAGATGATCATCGGGCTCACGGTCGTGGCCGCAGGCACTTCCCTGCCCGAAATCATCACCTCGATCATCGCCGCCCTTCGCGGCCAGCGCGACATTGCGGTCGGCAACGTCGTCGGAAGCAATATTTACAACATCCTGGCGATTCTCGGGCTCTCCGGGGTCCTCGCCAAGGACGGCATCCCCTTCGCCACTTCCACGCTCGGTTTCGATATTCCCGTCATGATCGGCGCGGCCGTCGCCTGCCTCCCGATATTTTTCACGGGCCATCGCATCGCCCGTTGGGAAGGAGCCCTGTTTCTCGCTTATTACGTCGCCTATACGCTCTTCCTGGTTCTCCGTTCCCTCGAGCACGACGGGCTGCCGCTGTTCAGCGGCTGGATGCTGGGTTACGTCCTGCCGATCACGGCGATCACCCTGATGATTTTTTTCCTGCGGGAGATGGTCGAGCATTCTCGAAAATCCGCCAAGGGAGGCCTGACCTCGTAGATAGCAAGCCTCCGGTGGCAAGGGCCGGGGTTTAGCTCAAGGTCACGCCCAGCAGCTTGCCGATGAGGAAGGTGGCCGCGCCGGCGCTGCCGCCGATCAACAGCATGCGCAGCCCACTCCACACCGCACGGCGGCCGGTAAACAGGCTAAGGGTGGCGCCGACGCCGAACAAGGCGCAGGCGGTAAGGCCTACGGAGACCCACAGGCCGTGCGGGTGGCGCGAAAATAGGAAAGGCAAAAGAGGGATCACGGCCCCGCCGGAGAAGGCCAGGAAGGAAAAAATCGCCGCGCCCCAAGGCGAGCCCAGCTCCTCGATATTGAGTCCCAGTTCCTCGCGGGCCAGGGTGTCGAGGGCGCGGTCCGGATTGGCGATGATCTTGCGCGCCAAGTCGCGCGCCTCCTCTTGGGTGAGACCCTTCGCCTGGTAGATCAGCGCCAGCTCTTCCGTCTCTTGCTCGGGGTAAGCCTGCAATTCCTTCTTCTCCAGATCGATCTGATGCTCGAACATCTCGCGTTGCGAGGTCACCGAGATGTATTCCCCCGCGCCCATCGAAAAAGCACCCGCCAAGAGCCCTGCGATACCGGACAGCAGTATGAAAAGCTTGTCGTTAGAGGCCCCGGCGATGCCCATGATCAGGCTGGCGTTGGAAACCAGGCCGTCGTTGACCCCGAAGACGGCAGCGCGCAGGTTGCCCGTAACGCCGGGGCCCCGGTGGCGGCGTCCGACCTGCGCGACGTCGGTGGGCATGGGATGTCCCGGCAGGGCCTTGGAATAGGCGGAGAGGCCACGAATCTTCATCGCCGCCAGGACCGGCTTGAGGCGGTGCGGCTCGAAGCGCTCGACCAGGGCGGCCACGCTGCGGGCGCGGAGGTCGGGGCGATAGGGCGGCGGCGGAGGAAGGCCCTCGGACTTGAGCTGTTCGGCCCAGATCCCGGCCTGTTTTTCCGCCTCGCCGGCTAGCTTTTGGAATAGCGCGGCGATCTCCGGGCGGCTCTCGCGGCGCGCGAGGATGCCGTAGAGGTAAGCGGACTGCTTTTCTTCCTTCCAGGAGCGGAGGCCATTCATAAATTGACAGGATTCCCGACGGGAAGATAATGCTTCGGCATGAAAAAGAAACTCCTATTTTTCTTAGTCGCCGCCCTCTTTGCCTTAAGCTCGCCCGCCGGCTTCGCCCAGAACACCTCCATGGACATCGGGGAAGGCGCCGAGTTCTGCGAAAAATACGCGAAAAAGCCCATCGAGAAAAAAAACGTCTACATCGTCTGGGTCCAGGGATTCTTCAGCGCCTTCAACGCGCTGGACCCCAAGACAAAAAACATCGCAGGTTCCAAGGACTACCACTTCGTGCGGCAATGGCTCGACGACTACTGCAAGGCCAATCCCAAGATCTATTTCGGCGAGGCGGTGCGCATGTTGATCGAAGAACTCTATCCCAATCGCACGCCCAACAACCCTACCACGACGCCCAAGACCTGGGGCGCGGGCGACAAGATCGTCATCCCCAATTAACCCTTCTTGCGCTTCTCCACCTTGTCGAAGAGCTGCGGCGGCAGCGGCTCGTAGCAGGCGAACTCCGTCCGGTGGAAGCCCGCGCCGTGCGTCAGGCTGCGCAGGTCGGTCGCGTACTTGAAGAGCTC
>JADYZQ010000047.1 GCA_020853015.1 Deltaproteobacteria bacterium | reverse complement strand
GTTGATGCCGTAGCCCTCGCTGCCCATCAGGGACTCGCCGCTGAGCTTGAGCAGGATGCGTTTGTATGCGGGTTTCGCCATGGAATTATTTTCCGAGCTGCTTCGCGACCTCGGCCGCGAAGTCTTCTTCCTTCTTGGCCATCCCCTCGCCCACCTGGAAGCGGACGAACTCGACGATGCGCCCCGAGGGATCGCTCTCTTGCAGATGCTTCAATACGGACTTCTTGCCGCTGGGATCCTTGATGAAAGCCTGGTCCTGGAAGCAAACCTCGGCCGCGAACTTGCCCAGTTTGCCCTCGACGATCTTATCCAGCATTTCCTTGGGCTTGCCGCTGTCGGCGAGCTGGGCCAGGTAGATCTCGCGCTCCTTGGCCTTGACGTCCTCGGGGATCTGCTCGCGGTGGACGAAGCGCGGGGCGGAGGCCGTCACGTGCATCGCCAGGTCCTTGAGCAGGTCGTCGCCCAGCTTGGCGGCGTCGCCCTGCACCTTGACCAGGGCCCCGATCTTATTGCCCATGTGCAGATAGCTGCCGAACCTCTCGTTGGGCTGGGCCCGGAGGATCGCGAAGCGGCGGATGGAGATGTTCTCGCCGATCTTGGCGACCAGCTCCTTGGTCAACGTTTCGTAGTTTGCGGCGGCGCCCGCGGGCGTCTGCTGCAGAAGCGCGGCCAGGTCGGCGGGCTTCTGCTTGGCCGCGTGCTGGGCGACGCCCTTCACGAAGTTTTGGAAGTCGGCTGTCTTGGCGACGAAGTCGGTCTCGGAGTTGACCTCGACGATGGCCGCCACGTCGCCCTCGACCGCGACGTCGACCAGGCCCTCGCTGGCCAGGCGCCCGGCCTTCTTGCCGGCCGAGGCCATGCCCGCCTTGCGCAGATGCTCGACGGCCTTTTCCATGTCGCCCCCGGTTTCGTTGAGGGCCTTCTTGCAATCCATCATCCCTGCGCCGGTCTTCTCGCGCAGCTCTTGGACCATTTTTGCGGTGATTTCTGCCATGGGAAACTCCTGAATCGGTTGGCGCGGCCCCGTGCGAACCGCGCGAAAGACGGGACGGACCGACCGGGCCCGCCCCCGTGAATTTTACTCTTCGGTCTCGGGTTTGGCTTCGGGGGCGGCCTCGGGCTCGACGCGGGCGCTGTAGCTGCCCTCCTCGATCTCCTCCTCGCCGGCGGCGGCGTCGCCGCGGCCGACATAGGCCGAAGCCTTCTCGCCCTTCGCCTCGCGGACGGCGGGCTTGTCCTCGTCGTCGCGCTCGTGGCCGCCGCGGCGCGCCTGGGCCTCGCGAAGGCGCATCCCCTCGAGTACCTTGTCGGCGACCGCGCTGACGAAAAGCTTGATCGAGCGCAGGGCGTCGTCGTTGCCGGGCACCAGGTGGTCGATGGGGTCGGGATCGCAGTTAGTGTCGCCCAAGGCCACGATGGGAATGTTAAGGACATTGGCCTCGTGCAGCGCGATGTGCTCGAGATTGGGATCGATCACGACCATCACGCCGGGAAGCCGGGTCATGTCTTGAATGCCGCCCAGCGAGCGCTGGAGCTTCTCGATCTCGCGGTCGATCATGAGAACTTCTTTTTTGGAGAGGACGGCGAAGGTCCCGTCGTCTTTCTTCTTCTGCAGGTCCTTGAGGCGGTCGATCGAGGACTTGATGGTGCGGAAATTGGTCAGCGTGCCGCCCAGCCAGCGGTTGGTCACGTAATACATGCCGCAACGCTTGGCCTCTTCCTCGATGACGTCCTGCGCCTGCTTTTTGGTGCCGACGAAGAGGATGTCGCTGCCGTTGCCGACGGCCTCGGCGATGAAGTCGAGGGCCCCGCGGAACAGCTTGACGGTCTTGGAGAGGTCGATGATGTGGACGCCGTTGCGGACCCCGTAGATGAACGGCTTCATTTTGGGGTTCCAGCGGCGGGTGAGATGGCCGAAGTGCATGCCTGCTTCGAGCAGGTCCTGCATCGAGAGGTTATTCATATTTTTCCTTTCGGGTTATGCCTCCACGGCTTCCTTCGTCCTGCCCTGATCCCTCGCGGGACACCCGAGGCTTGGACTTTGGGCGGAAGCCGTGTGTGAATTTGTTTGAAACCTTGAAGCCCGAGGCGCCGTCTTAGGGAAGGGCCTCGAAATTAAAGGGTTTTTCCTCCTAGCATGCTCGTGCTATGATGACAACAGGAGTTTTATGAGCCGAGCCTTTTCCAAAAACCTCTTCATATTGTTGACCTTTTCCCTGGGAGCCCTGATCGCGGCGCCGGCCCGGGCCCAGTCCCAAGACTTCGAATTCTACAAGAAATACGGCCACGCCAGCAAACAGTGGAACGACTACGTCCAGCAGGGCTTCGCCGCCTACGACCGGCAAAATTGCGAGGAGGCCATGACGGCCCTCAAGCAGGCCGTCGCCGCCCAATGCCAGGACGCCCTGGTCTATTACAAGCTCGCCGTCTGTTCCGAGGTGGCCGGCACGCCTTACACCGCCTTGCAGTACTACCAGCTGGCGGAGGAGAAGCTCGGCAAGCTCGAGGTCCTGCACCCCTACCAGAAGGACATCTTCGAGAGCTACGGACGCGCCCTCTTCCAGGCCAAGCGCTTCGAAGAGGCCTTCCCCTACCTGGTGCGCGCCGCGGCGGTGGGCACGCCGAGCTTCGGCCTTTATTACATGGTGGGATTTCTCTACGCGAAGAAGGGCGACACGAAGGCGGCGGTGGAATTTTTCGACAAGGCCCTGGCCCAGGACACCAGCAAGGCGCCGCCGCAGATCCTCGCGGTGGTCTACCGGGAGGTGGCCAAGTCTTATGCCAAGGAGAAGAACAACCAAAGGGCGATGGAACTGCTAAAAATGGCCTTGGCGATCAATCCCAACGACACCGAGGCCAACCAGCTGAGGACCCAGATCAGCCATATTCAAGCCCAAGAGACGCTCCTCCAGATGATCCACAGCGCCGAAGGCAAGGTCACCGGCCAAGAAAGCGCCACCGGGACATCGAAGCCTCCCCCGCCGGCGGCCTCGAAGCTACCGCCGCTGGAAGGTTCGGCTGTCAAAGACCCCACCCCGCCCCTGGGCACGGCCTCGGGCAGCTCCGCGCCCACGCAACCCGCGCCGGGCGGAGAAAATACCGGAAGCGGCACGACCTTGCAGCCTTTGCAACCCCTGCCGCCGGCGCCGTCGGGGAAATAATTTCGCTTCTTTACGGCGCCCGGCCGCTGGACCCGCTGATCGACACCGTCGCCCCGTTGTCCGAGGCCCCTCCCCCTCCGCCCTTGCCCAAGAGTAACGCACCGGTGGCGCCGCCCGCCACGGCCACGCCGACCAGGCCCCACAGCCAGGGGCTCTTCCAGAAGGATTTCTTCTTCTTGGTGCCGATGACGATCACGTCGCTGTCGGCGTATTTTTTGGGGTCTTTGGCGAGGTCGACCCGGGCGGCCTCGTTTAAGTCCTTCGCGATGTGGTTAGAGGCCGAACGGGTGTCCTTGGGCAGGTCCAAGACCTCGACCGACTGGTTCTTGTGCGAGGCCTGGTACTTGATGTCGATCATCCGCGCGGAGATCTTGTTGTTCCAGCCGATCTCCTCGACGCTGACCAGAATCACTTTATCGAGACGCAAGGACTTCCCGACCGCCCCGCCCAGCCGGACCTGCTCATCGACGTCGGAGAGGCTGGCGACGGTCAGGCCGTGCCGGTTTAAGGAGGGGTCGGAGACCTTCTCGAGGGAGAGCTTTTCGCGCAGGCCCTCGGGCTTGAGGTTCAACTTCATGGCCTGAGGCTTGTAACCGGGCGCGCGCAGGATCACGAAGTGCTCGCCGACGGTCCAGCGCTCGAGCTTCAGCGGCGTCGTCCCCTTGGGATTACCGTTGAGGGTCACTTCGGCCTTGGCAGGCGAAGACTGAATCTCGAGAGACGCAGACTTCGCCTTTTTCAGAAACTCGACTCGGGACTTCTGGAACAGGGCCACCGTCTTAGGCGGGTACTGCAGCTCGGTGATCTCGCGCTCGGGATCGAGGCGCACCGCCTCGTGGAAGGCCTCTTGGGCCCGCTTCGAGTCATTGTTGCCCAGGTGGATATTGCCCAGCATCAAGTAGGCGTCGGTCAGCAAGAAGGGATCGGTCAGGGCTCCCTTGGCCGAGCGATAACCCTGCGTCGTGCTCTCGAGCAGGGCGATGCCTTCCTTGAAATTAAAGGTCTTGTAGAACTCCTTGGCCTGGTCGAGATAGCGGTTGAGGCCCAAGGTATCGCCCCCCGCGCCGGATAAATTAGGAGAGGATTCGAAGAAGGCGTAAGTGGCCGGCTTGGGCAAGACCTCGAAGCCGCTCTGCCGGCTCAGCTCGTCGCGGAGGGTATCGGCGACCTTCTCGACCGTATCGGGCTTGACCTTGCCGTCGTAGAGCTCGACGACCGCGACCTTGAGCCTCCCCGGGGGGACGCCCGCCGCGTGGCTTGCCTTCGCCCAAAGGCCCGGGGGCAGCAAGAGCTGCGCGGCGAGAAAATAGATTATATGGGAGAATTTGCGAACGACCGCTTGCATGGAACCTCCGTCGGTACTTACCCATACGTGGCGTCGCCGCGAGGCGGAAAAAACACGTCCGTTTCCAGTAATCCAAGGCCCCGCTTCGGTCAATACAAAATCCTTGCCGTGGGAGCCGTCGGCTCCCTAGATTAGTCCCATGCCCAAAACCAAGATCCACCGATTGGCCGTCATCGGCGACCCCATCTCCCATTCCCTCTCGCCCGCCATGCACAACGCCGCCCTGCGCAAACGGGGCGCGCCCTTTCGCTACGAGGCCCTGAGGGTCGCGCCCGAGAAGCTGAAAGCCTTCTTGAAAGGCAAGGCCCGGACCTTGGCGGGCTTTAACGTCACCGTGCCCCACAAAGAGGCCGTCCTCCCCCACCTGAAGCGCTTGGCCTATGAGGCCGAGCTGATCGGCGCCGTGAACACGGTGGTCAACCGAAACGGCGAGCTGGTCGGCTTCAACACCGACGGCGCGGGCTACCTGATGAGCCTGCACGCCGACAAAAAATTCGACCCGCGCGGCAAGCGCGTCGTCATCCTGGGCGCCGGCGGGGCGGCCCGCGCCCTGGCGGTGGTCTTGAGTCTGGCCCACGCCCGCTCCGTCACCATCGCCAACCGCACGCCCAAACGCGCCGCGCAGCTGGCGCGCGAGCTGGCCTTCCGCCTGCCGAAGTCCAAGCTCCTGGCCTGCCCGCTGGAGGGGAAGGCCTTGGAGACGGCCTTAAAAACCTGCGACCTGCTGATCAACACGACGCGGGTGGGATTGGGAGGCACCTCCTTCGTCGATTTCCCCTGGGAGAAGCTTCCGCGCCGGGCCCTGGTGAGCGACATCGTCTATACCCCGCGCCTGACGCCCTTCTTGAAGGCGGCCAAGAAACGCGGGCATCCGATCCATACCGGCGAGGGGATGCTGGTCTTTCAAGGCGCGCTGGCCTTCGAGATCTGGACGGGTCTCAAGCCCGACGTGAGGCTGATGCGCCGCGAATTGCTCCGCCGGCTTTCCGTGAAAAAATCCCGCCGCGGACGTTGATTTATTTTTCGTTTTTCTCGGAGGTGGGAGGCGCCAGAGTGGCCACCTCGGCGGGACCGCTGCCGGGAAGGCTGCGGCGGGCGCGCACTTTTTGCCCCTGCGGGGAACCTGCCTCGCGCGGCGCGCTCAAACGCCAGATCCGCGCGATGTCCGGGCGGCGCAGGAAGCTCTCCCGCTGCTCGGCGCCGAGACCCGAGGCGATCCGCTCGACGACGGCGCGGGCCTTTTGCAAAAAGGCCTCGGCGGAGGCGAATTCTTTCAAGCGGCGCGCGGCGAGGCTCATGTGAAACCAGAATTGCAGCCAGTCCTCGGCGCGGCCCTGCTTCTCGCCCTCGTGGGAAAGCAGGTGAAGGTCGTCCTGCACCCATTTTCCCGAAAAGGCGCCCAGCGAGAGGCGCCGCAGGTGCACCGAGTGCTCGAGGGCCGGATAGCCCTTCAGGTCTTCCCAGGCCGAGACCTGGTCGATTAAGGATTGGGCCTCGCGGATCAGGTAATGTTCCATGAGCGGGGCGGAGATCGAAAGCAGGACCTCGAGCTTGCCGGCCAGGTCGCCTTGGTCCTCGAAACCCCGCGCCGCGTCTTCGAAGATACGGAAGGCCGAGGCCATTCGGCCCAGGACGATCTCGAGCTTGCCCTGCAGGAGCTGCTCGTAGGGCGCCAAACGGGCGAGTTCGGGCGCGGCGAGCAGGCCGCGCACTTCCTTGAGCGAGGCGTCCGCCTCGCGCATCAGCCCCATGCCGATG
>JADYZQ010000046.1 GCA_020853015.1 Deltaproteobacteria bacterium | reverse complement strand
TCTCGTTGCGGTAGATCGGCAGGAAGTTATTGATGGCGTAGAGCAGGCGCTGGGCGCTGGCCAGGCTCATCGAGTCGTCGTTGCTCAAGTAGACCTCGCTGGCGCGGCGGATCTCTTTGTCGACCTTCTTCCCGGCCTGATGTACGTCGAGACCGTCCTTGGCGGGCTTCGCCTCGGCGAGGATGTTGGCCGAGCGCTCGGCCTTGGCTGCATCGCCTGCGGGCGGCGGGGGAGCGGCCTTCATCAAGGGCTGCTGGGCCATCGAAGTCGCCGGCGCGGAACCGGAGACGCCGCCCATCGGGGCGGGGGCGGGGCGGTGCTTGGCCCGGGCGCTTTCGTATTCCATCGGAGTCGCGCAACTACGGATCACCGCCGGGGGCTGAGGCGCCGCCCAGGCGGGTCTGCTTGGGATCTGTAGGGGTAAAAAGGAAAGTAGCAAGAGCGGGGTGAGGGGCGTGGGTTTGCGAAAATTTTTCAGCGACATGGGGCCTCCGTGGCAAGGAATGTGCGAGAAGGGACGGCGCATGGTCCGATCCGGTTTTAAATTTGTCGAGTCTTCGTTTTTAATTTTTCTGAGGAACGGCGGCGGGATCGGGAGGACTCCACGGAACCAAGCTCGACCCGGGGAAACGACCTCGAGGGGGGAAGGGATTTCCGGGACCGCCTAGTTTCGATTCACGGGCCTATTCTATCGGGGCGCTGCTTGCGAAATGACAAGGGTGAATGAATTGGTAAAATATAGATCATGATTAAATAAATTAATAAATACATATCAGTTTAAATCAATAAAGTTGTCAAAATACTGAAAATTAATTACTATTAATACATTCAATTTTCCCATCTGTGCATTCAAAATTGGCTCTCTCTATAAAATTCATTTAATATTAAATGTTTAGCAAATTAATCTTTTAGCCATTTTGTTTGGCATCCTTATTGAACTTCCATCAAACCGGCACTCCCTCCACGACCCTCCGCCAAAGGGTCCCATCCCTTATTCCTTTCGTGCATCGACGCGTGCCGGGGGAAATCAGGCCGCGGCGGAATTAGCGATGGCAAGCCCAGCGCTCCTTGGGGACAATAGATGCGGCCAATCCAGGAAGGATTTTTGCCATGGCCAACGGCATACCCGAACAACGCGGACTCTACGGAGCCTTCCAACAGTGGTACCGCGACGCCAAGATCCCCGCCCCAGAAGTCGACCTCGACCGCGACGGCCAAGCCAAGCCCCGGGAAGTGGTCGCCTACGTCCTCTCTCACCTCGATAAATTTTCCCCGAAGGTCCAAAAGCAAGTCGACGCCCTCCGCCAGGCCTTCCGCGGCTTAGGCTTTGCCGACGCCGAGGCCGTGCGGCTCCTGACCGGAGAATTGAAAGACGGCGCCCATCAGCTGGTGGAGAAGGGGAAGGACTTTGAAAAAAAGGCTGCGGCCGCCGTGGCCGAAAACAACACCGCCGAGGCCGCGCGCCTCCTCGACCTGGCGGAAAAATCCTATCGCCTGGCCCTGGATCTCCGCCCGCACACTCGGCTCGCCCACCAGGCGCTCGCCGACTTGCTGTATCGCGGGGGAAAAACCGAAGCGGCCCGCGGGCACGTCGCCCAGGTCGTCCTCCGCAGCGGGGAAAAAATTCCGGAACTGATGACTTGGTTGCAAGGCCTCAAGGATCCCGAGATCCGGGGACAGGGCGCCGTCGCCTTCGCCGGCGGGGTCCTGCTCAAGGAATCGGAGCACCGATCCCTGGCCTCGCTTTACGAATGGGCCAGCCGGGATGCCGCCAAGCGCGGCGACGCGGACCAGGCGAAGCGCTACGAGGAAAAATGCCTGTTCGCCGACGAGCTGGCGAGGCCCTACTCGTTGGATTTCACGCCGAAGGACAATTCGCGGCTTTTCGCCCTCTACGAGGCCCTGCGCCGGGCGGGCATCCCCTCCGGGCACATTTCGGGAAATCGCGTCGATAGCCGCGCTTACCACACGATCACCACCGCGCAGCTTTTGACCTACGTCGACCGGCACGCCACGGACCCCAAGGTGCGGGAGGCGCTCCAGTCGCTGAGCCTCTTGCCTCCACCCTGGGAGTCCTCGCCTTTTTCCGGCGATGCCTTTTTTGCGGGCAAGGCCGGTTTCACCGAAAAGCTCGGCGCCTATCACGCCAAGATGGCGACCTTGGCCGTGACCGCGGAGGCCCGTTTTCAGCACCTCGAGGCCGCCCTCCACTACCGACCCGAGGATGCCGAGACCCAGCTCGGGATGGCCCACTATTATTTAGGAAAAAATCAGCTGAAGGAGGCCGAGCCTTATCTATTGAATGCCCTGCGCCTCGCCCCCCAGACCCCGGGCCTGCAAGACACCTTGAAGGCCACCCAACTCAACCATATGAATCACTTGGGCGAGCGCGCCCAAGCCGACCTGCGCGAAGCCGACGCCTTGCTCGCCCAAGGCAAGGTCGCGGCGGCCGAAAAGCTGGTGAAGCGCGCGGCCCAGACCTCGGAGGCGCGCTTCGACCACCACGCTAAGATGCTCTGGGAGGAACCGAATCACCAGCTCCGCACCTCCCGCCTCGATGCCCAGCTGAAATTCCAGCAGGCGCGCCTCCTGGAGACCCAGGCCAAGACCGCCGAACAATTCAGCGAGGCCCATTTCCTTTACGTGCTGGCCGAGAGCAGCGCCCAAGTCGCCTTGAGCAAGGATCCCAAGGACGCGGCGGCCTTGGACATCGTGGCCCGGGTCGGCAAGATCCAGGTGGGGCAAAAGCAGCAGGGCGCGGCGCTTCAGGAGGAACGGGAGATTCGCCAAGACCTCGACCGCGCGGACGAGCTGCTCCGGGACGGAAAGACGGAGGCCGCCAAGAAACTGTTAAGCAAAGCGGCCAAGGCCCTCCAAGCGCGGCAGGACAACCACGGCAGATTCTTCGAGGAGGGCTCCGATTTCCAGGCCCGTGGCGCCCGCCTCGAGGCCGAGCTAAAGTTCCACCAGGCCCGGGCGCTGGACGGGAAACGGCCCGCTCAGGGACGCGAGGCCCAAGACCTCTATCTCCAGGCGGAGAAGGCCGCGGCCGCACTGCTGAAGCAAGACCCCAAGGACAAGGTCGCCCGTCGCCTGCTGGAGCGCCTCGAGCAGGTCCGCAACCTCTACAAAGACTCCGCCCTCAAGCAGGACCAAGAGATCCACAAAGGCCTGCGCCGGGTGGACGCGCTGCTCGCCCAGGGAAAGACCGAAGAGGCTCAGCGCCTGCTGCAAAAGACCTGGGTCTCGGTGGACGCGCGGTGGAATCACCACGCCAAGCTCCTCGCCGAGAATCCCTATTTCAAGGCCAGCACCGCGGCCATCGACGCCGAGCTTAAGTTCCACCATGCCCGCATCCTCGAGCGCCAGGCCCAGACCCAGGACCAGTGGGTCGAGGCCGCCAAGGTCTACGCGGCGGCGGAGGCCAGCGCCACCGCCTGGATCGAGCGGGCCCCCAAGGACAGCCAGGCCCATCTGCTGCGGGCCAGGATCCGGCACGTCCGCGAGAATTACCGGGGCGCCGTGGAGGATTACGGCAGCACCCTCGCCAAGGCCCCCGATGCCGCCGCGAAGGAACGCATCGCCCTGCAGTGGTCTTTCTATCTGGAGGAGCTGAAGAACCTCAAAACGGAATTAAAGCGGATGCGCGGTCTCTGGAAGGACATGGCCGTGCCTCCATCGCCCTTCGACCAATACCGCCAGCAGAGCCGCGAGCTGGCGGTGACGCGGGCCCTGCAGGCCGTCGCCGGCAGCGGCCTCGATCAGGGCCTGTGGATCCCCGACCCAAAATTGAAAGGTCCCCAGATTGCCGAGGCGAAGATCCAGGCCTTCCAGGAAATCAGCAAAGAAGTGGGAGAACTCGAGCAAGGGGTGAAAAACCTCGGCTCCGAGGCCGCGCTGAAGACCTATCACGAGGGCGTGAACAAGGTCGTCCAAAGGGCCGGGCTCAAGACCTCGGACCTGCCGGCGGACCTGCAAAACTTGGTGGAGATCGGTCCCGAAGGCCAGGTGATCTTCAAGCCGGAGCCGCCCAGCCCCGCGGGTACGATTTCCGTCCATGGAAAATCCGAGGTGGAACGGAAGCTTTCGACCCTGCAAAGGCTCGACAACCTCGCCTTCATCCGCTGGAACGAGCGGCAGGCCGCCACCGCCGCCGACCCCGTCCAGAAATTATTCTACGAGACCCAGGCCCTGCTGCGTCAGGACAAGATCCACGCGACCCGCCTCAAGATGGCCGATTTCCACGCGGCGGTGAAGGCCCAGGTGGCCGTCGATCCCGGCTACCTCGAGAAGAATCCCGAGATCGGCGCCATGTATGAGCAGACCAAGCTGGTCCTGAAGGAAATCAGCCTCAAATCCTTAGACCAGCTCGGCGAATTCAACGAGCTCAACCTCGCCCAGCGCGCGGCCATGGAGTATGTGCCGAAGACCACCCAGGCCAAGCTCAACAAGGTGATGATTAATGCCCTGCGGGCGGAAATCGAATCCGGCCGCGCCTTGACCCTCGACGAGGCGATGCGGAATCTGAAGGCGGAGTACCAACGCCAGAAGGCCGCGGGCGAGGCCTTCCAGGTCACCTCCCACAATATGATTCATCCGGGGACGAAGTTCGAGGCCCTGAGCCCCGGCCGGCCCGAGACCCTCGCCTACCTCTTCGACGAGTACCTGGGTTGGGAGAAGGACAAGGGCTTCAAGGCCCTGCTCGAGGCGGAGCTCCGCCCCGGTCTGGAGCAGCGCCTCACCCCGGACCAAGACCGTCGCTATACCCTGGAGTTGGCCAAGACCCTGCGCGGCAACAGCGATTATTCCACGGCCGCCGAGTTGTTGGAAAAACTCTTCGGGAAGGATTTGGAGGCCGCGAAGCAGAAGATCAGTCCCGACCGGATGAAGGAGATCAAGACGGAGGTTCAGACCGAGGACCGTGCTAAGCTCGAGAAGGAGATCCGGAAGACTTTTCAGAAAAACAAAACCCGGGTGCAGGTTAGCAGGGAGGACACCGACAAAGCGGTGGAGGAGGCCCTGGCGGCCCAGAAACTTCGCGGTGACGCCGATATTCCCGGCGGTGACGCGATTCTCCAAAAAGACATCCAGGAAAGAATTGAAAAAAGACGGGCCGAGCTGACCGAGCCGCTGATTCAAAAAGCGGTGGATCAAGCCGTCGAGGCAAAAATTGACCTGAAAATTCGCTCGGAGGCCTATGGCCACATGCCCAACATGGTTGGCGACCATGACCCCATCGCTCAAGAGGCCTGGAAGATCTTCAACGACATGAAGGATCCCAACGACGAGTGGGACAACCTGGCCGACCACAGTTGGGACGCGCTGAAGACCGAGGCCATCGTCATGGCCGTCACCCTGCCGATGACCCTGGGGGTGGGAACGGCGGTGCGGGCGGGGATGAGCGGGACCAAGCTCGCCATCCGCATGTTGAATGCCGGCCGCTGGGCCAGTGCCGCCACCAAGGGCGGCATCCTGATCACCGGCGCGGCCGCGGAGGGCCTGGTCCAGACCTTCCTGGCCTCCGCGATCCACAACCGGGACTTCGAGTGGAAGGAAGTCGGCTTCAACATCGTGACCAGCCTGGCCTTCCACGGCGGCAACCGGCTTTGGGGCAAATTCGCGGACAAGCTGGGCATCGGCGACCGCGCCATTCAGGCCGCCCTCCAACGCGGAGAATCCGTAGTCGGAATGAAGGTGGGGAACTTCGCCGGCATGATGCTCGTCCAGACCGAGCTCTCCGCGGCCATGAACTACGCCCTGGAAACCATCCAAGGGCACCCGGGTCCGGGCTTTTGGACCCTGGAGCGCCACTTGGGCGAAGGGGTGCGGCAGCTCGCCTATCACGGCGGCACCAAGGTCCTGAATATCGCCACCCGCAATTGGGCGGCCAACGCCGAGCTGCGCGCTAAGCTCAAGGCCGAGGTCGCTCAAGACCATTACCAGCAGCTCCTGAAGCAGGGGAAACTCAGCGCCCCCGAGGCGCGGAAGTTGGCGGCGGAGCGGGCCCACCAGGAGATACCCTCCGTGCTGGACGGGCAGGACCCGAAACAAATCGGGGCGATGCTGGCCTTCCGCAAGGCCAATCGCCTGGTCGAGAAGCTGGGCACGGACCCGGATTCGGCGGAAGGCAAGACCCTCGCTTACATCCTCCAGCACGCCAACGATCTGCCCGGGGCGGAGAAGGCGCTGGGGGAATTCAAGGACCTGGACGGCTTCGTCCGAGAGCGCCTCAACCTCGATCCCACGAGCCAACACGGCAAGGCTGTCATGAAGCAGTTCGCCGAGACCCTGGCCCACGGCAAGAAGTCGGAGGCCCTGCTCAAGGAATTTCCGGAATTGGGCCGCCTGCTCGAGGCCCAGGAAGTCGCGGCCAAGCAGCTGCTGGCCAAAACCGGCATGGACAAGGTGAAGGGGCAGGACGCATTGGCGAAGGCCTTGGTCGCCCTCGCCTTGGAGCGCGGCTATGGCGTGGATGATCTGGCGCGGTTCGGCGAGGTCCTGGCCCACAATCCCGAGCTGTTAAAAAACATCGTCGACAAATTCGGCGGTGATGCCAAGCGCGCCTTCAGCAACACGGTCGAGGGGAGGCAGCTGGCCGGCCTTCTCCTGGTGGACGCGATGCGGGCCTCGCCGGATTTCGATGCCTTCGCCGCCACCCTGAAGAACCTGGAGGCCCACGCCAATTATCACTTGAGCGACGTCGACCAGGCCGGGCTGCTGCTCGGCGGCATTCCCCTTTCCGACCGAGTCGCCCTGTTCCGCTGGTCGGCCCGGGAGCGGCGCGGACAGCACGAGTGGAGCGCCGACCTGCAGGGTATGCTCGAGGGCCGGGTGCAGTTCCGGATCGTGGACGGCCGGGTGGAGCGCGTCGAGCAAAGCGAGGCCGAGGGTGCGGGGGCGCAGCGGGCGACGGCGAAACAATTCGCCGCCCTGAATGACGAGATTCTGGCCTGGGCCCACACTGACAATTTCAGCGCGGCCAACCAAAAGCTCGCGATGGAGGGGATGGCCGACCGCGTCCTGCGCAGCGCCGGATACAAGCCGGGCAGCGCGGAGTACCGGGCCCATCGGGACTTCCTGCTTAAGCACTTCGAGGCGGTGGCGCGGGGCGAGACCAACCCCGAGGACGGGTATTGGCCCAAGGTCGCCGTCGACCTGGAGACCCATCTTCGCAAGGGCGGCACCATGACCTACCTGAATAAGGACGGCAGCCAATACGCGGTCGGTCCCGCCAAGCCGGCCAAGGTTGCGACCGCCGGGCCCGGCGATGCCACTCGACCGGAGACGCCGCGGCCGAAGGCCGTTAAAAAAACGGAGCAGGCCGCCGCGCGCAGCGCCAAGGCCGATCGCCGCGACTTAAGCCTCGAGGCCGAGAGGCCCGCGACGCCCTCGAAAGCGGAAGGCGCCAAGGCCGCCGACACCCCGGCGCCGGTGCAGCCGCTCCAAGCGACCGACGCGCTTGCCGCGGGGACCCGTCAGGCCGGGGAGCACCTCGTCGGCGAGCTCTTCGATTATTACCACGGGAAAGACACCCGAGAGACCCTGGCCGCCTTCGCCCAACAGCGCGATGCCTGGGGCGCCGAGGCGCGGTCCTTCCAAAAGGAGCTCGGGAAGCTGGAGGCCCTTTGGAAGGAATACGGGCGCCTGGAAAAAGACTACCGCAAGAAACCCAGCCCGGAGAAGAGCGAGGACCTTCATAAAAAATGGCAAGAGGTCCAAGCGCTGGCGGAGGGGCTGCACGATTCCAAATACCATAAGATGGAACGGGCCCACGCCGCCCTGGTGTTGGAGACCCAGGCGAAGCTCGCCCCCCTGGAGATCTTCCTCGGCATGGAGCAGTTCCCCTCCCTCCAGCAGGCGCGCCAGCTCGGGAATGAAAGGTCAGACTTAAATTACGAGTTGAATTTCACCCCGCCGGAAAAAATGGGGGCCTATGCCGACGATTGGAGCCGAGTCCCCGCGGAGAAATTGGCGCGGATGGACGTCAAGGTCGCCGGCATGGAGAAGGCCCAAGAGCTCGCCAAAAAGATGGCGGGCCGGGGCGAATTCGAAATCCAAGACGAGCTCAAGCTGAGTCCCGACCAAAAGAGCGGCGAAATGACCGTCGTGGTGAAGAACAAGGTCGTCGAAAAGTTTACCGACGAGCACGGTAAGGAACAAAGGCGCGAATACGAAACCACCCAACGCGTCGTTATTAAATTTGAATTGGATTTGACGGCGAAGCCGATGGATCAGGCCGATCCCTGGGCCGTCTCCGCCGCCGACAAGGTCGAGGTCGCGCCGCGTGCGGGCGAGCCCGCCGCCGACCGGCGTGCCGCCGGCGCCTTGCCCGGCTTGGTCGCCGGCCTCGTGACCCTGCTTGCGCCGGACCTCGCCCATGCCGCCGACAAGGCTGCGGAGGCCTCCGGCGGCGGCACCGCGCCCTGGATTGTGGGGGCGACCTTGCTGGTCTTGGGCGGGATCGGAGGCCTGTTTCTCAAGCGCGCCAAGGGCAAGGCGGCGGGCCAGCCCGAGGCGTCTCCGCCGCTGCCGCAGCGTCGCGCGGTCGCCTGGGACCAGGCGCCGCCCCAACGGCCTCCGCTGGACGCGCCTCGCCCCGCCGTCGAAACGACCCCGCCGCGGGTGCCCGTGGTGGAACGGGTCCCGGAGGTCTTCTCGACCTTCAAATTGGGTTTGGAGCATCGGGCGATCGACCTGGGCGTTCTGCCGCCGAAAGTCCAAGAGCTCGACGTCTTCGTCGGCGACCCAGCCAAGCTCTCCGACAAGGCGGGGCTCGCCGTTGTCGTCCAAGACGGCGCGTCTTCCGGCGAGCCCGTCCTGCGCGGCAAGCTGCGCCGCGAAGGCGCCGGCTGGATCTTCTATCCGGTCGACGCGACAGACGTGTTCGGGGGCAACCTCCAGCCCAAGGCCCCGCGTCCGGACGGATTTGTCCCTCTTGAAAACCACGACTACCTCTGGTTCGGCATGGCTTGGTTCCAGGTCGAGGGACAGACCTTGCGCCAGGCCCCCGGGAGTCCCGAAGTAAGCCTGCACTTCCGGGACGGAACGGGCCACGCGCGCGCGCAGGCCGACCGCGTCGCCGTCCTGCCCCATCCGGACCAGGCGCCACGGGACCAGCCGCCGGCCCCGGCCGCCGATCCGCTCTTCGGCGCCAAGGCCTTGTTGGCGGAAAACGAGCCCGGCCGGCCTCGCCGCGGCACGGTCTTGAAGACCCAGGCGACGGAGGAATACGGCGTCTCCGCGGCCAAGACCCACGAGGGGGTCGGCAAGAGTTACAACGAGGATGGCTTCGTCCAAGGCAAGGACTGGGCCCTGGTGATCGACGAGGTCGGCACCGGCGGCTCGCACGGCAAGGCCGGCAAGGTCTTCGGCGAGGCGGTGGCGAAATACATGGCCGAGCACGCCGGCGACGGGCCGCCCGCCCAGGTCTTTCGGCAGGCCCTGCTCGCGGGCGGAGACGCCATCAACGCCTCGCCCTACGCGCGCTCCAGCGTGGTAGCGGTGGGGAATTACATCGTCCGGAACCCCGACGGCAGCCGCACGGCCGTCCTCGTCCACGTCGGGGACGCGGTGGGGATGGTGATCGGGAAGGACGGCCGCATCAAGCACCGTACCCAGGATCAGTCCCTGGTGGAAGAGCTCGTGGAGAAAAATCTCGCGGCCGAGGGCATCCCGGCCACCGCGCGAAAATTCGGCCTGCACACCGACGACGTCGAATTGATGAAACGCGCCCACCCCAGGTCCAATGTGGTCCTGGGCTCCTTGGGCGGCGGCAAGAATACCCAGCCGGTCGTCACCGAGGTCCGTCTGGAG
>JADYZQ010000045.1 GCA_020853015.1 Deltaproteobacteria bacterium | reverse complement strand
TCGCGCAAATCAGCTCGGCCCTCATGTACGCCACCCCCTTCGGCGTCGCCTTCTTTTCGCCGAATTTTTCCTCCGTCAAAAAGCATTGGATGGGGTTGGTGCCGGGTTTCATCGGCGGTGCGATCGGAAAATCGGTCTTCAAGTCGGTCTTTTTATCCTTCGCCGGCAGCCGCATTTCCTCGCCCTTCCTCAAGTCCGCGGGGACCTTTTTGGCGGAGGAGGCGGGAACGACCTTAGGGATGACCTTCGGCCGCATGGGAGCGCAATTCCTGATGACCGGGCGCCTGGAAGGGCTGACTTGGGAGGGCTTTTGGCGGGAGATGGGGGATAATCTCCTGATGTCGCTTTGCCTGCGCGGCGCGGGCGCCGGGGTGCGCAAATTGGGTGGCGCTGCCTCGCGCCTTCCCTGGTTGCGTTCGCCTGGCGCTCAAGGCGTCGGGATCCAGGCCCTAAGCCCGACCGCCCGACGGGCCTTGGGCGCCTTGGGCTATGTCGGGAACATCGGCGCCTTCGCCGGCTCGGAGGCGGCGGGCGAGTTGATCGGGCTTCGCGAGGGCGCGGGGCTGGATTTTTTCACACGGATCTTCCGGGCCTGGGTGACGCAGGTTGAGATGGGGAGCGCGCAGCGGCAGGCGGAGGTCTTGAAGGGGGCCGTGGCGGGGAGGAGAAAGCCGGCGGTAGCCCCGGCCGCGGAAGGCGACGCGAAGGTTCTGCCGGCGCCGGGGGCGCCTTCCCGAAAGCCGCCAGGCGACGGGGACGTGATTCACACGGGGAAGAAGTTCGAGCTTCCGGTCATGGCGGACGTGGTCGTCTTAGACGGCAAAAATAAGCGGCCCAGGCCGGCCGGCGCGGGGCGCGTCGCCTTAAGGGAGGGCGACATTGTCGAGACCGGCAAGCCGGGGGATCCGAATTTTCACCGGCAGGTCTTTCAAGACGGGAAACTCCAAGCGCTGGGCCCCGAGCCGGCAAAACTGCCCATGCCTTCCGTTCCGCCGCGCTCCCCCTTCCGCCAGAATTTGGCGACGGATAAATCCTCGAACTCCTTGTGGAGCCGGATCGCCGGCGCGAATAGTCTCTCCGAGTTGAAGAAATGGGTTCGGGAAAGCGCCTTGCCCGGCGCCCAAACCGAGTTTCGCTTGTTGGAGTCCTGCCTGCGCGGCGAGACCGAGGCTCAAAGGCTCGCCCCGGGCCTGCGGGAGAAGGCCCTGGAGCTGATGGGGCGATACGCGCGGGAGCTGAGCCAAAAGCTTCCCAACGGGCTGGTCCCCCGCTTGGTGAACGAGGCCTCGTTACAGCTTCCGCCCGAGGAGATCCGATACCGGGCCTGCCGGGAGTTTGGGACGCTGTTGGATAAGACGGCGGCGGCCCGCAATATCGACCAGCTGATCGAGGCCGTCGAAAAATTGCCGGTGGCCAATCCCGAGGGGATTCCCAAGCGGGACTTGCTGCAGAAGCTGAAGGACTACAGGGCGGGGACCTTGCCGCTTCAGGAGATGCCGCGGGGCTTCGGCCTGAGGCAGAAGCTGCGCGACTTGAAGGAGGGCGAGATCGATCGGTTTTACGCGGCGGAGCAGAAGGACAGCTTTCCCCTTCCGGTCGATCCGGCGGCGAGGCAGGGCGTGAGTCAGTTGGACGCCGCGGAGTCGGCGCTTTTCGCGGGCTTGCCTACCTCGGGCTTCCAAGGGGAGTGGAAGGCCTTTTCGCCGGTCCGGATCGTGGAGACCTTGCACCAGGTCTTGGAGCGGGGCAAACCCGTCGAGACGATCACGGTGGAAGGGGGGTTGCGCGACAAGGTGAAGGACCACATGGAGAGTGTGGTGAACGCGGCGCGACGGTTGTACCCCGCGGAGTGGAGCAAGGTCGTCGCTAGCGAATGCAATTATTTCACCGGAGAGGCCTTCGGCGGAAGCCCCAACGACCCGCAACTGCGGCGACAGGAGATGCCGTTGAACGCCGTCTACCGTTTCGCCCGCATGCTATTGAACGAGAAGTCGGGTCGCCCGATCTTCGGCATGCCTTCCTTCCCGGAGCGCAAGGCCCTGCGGGATTTCGCGGTCGGCATGCTGAAGGTGCCGCAGGTGAAAGATTACTCGGATGCGCAGGCGGCGATTCGGGACCATTTCACGCGACTGACGCCCGAGTTCCAGCGGGCCTTTTTAGCGGCGGATCCCAAGACCCGCGCATTACTGGTGGAGGCCTTCTTCGGCAGCTCCCAGCACCGCCAGATGGAGGCCCCCCAACAGGCCTTCCAGCTGGCCAAATTTTTGGCCCGAAACGGGGTGTACCGGGAGTTGGGCGTCACCGTGGAGTTCGATGGGGCCGCGATCTATACCAATCTCAGCCTGGGGGCCTACGGCAGCGTGCACCCCGAAACCAACCGTATGCTCTTCGTGATGCACAGCCATCCGGAGGAGTATTTGGCGCGGGATAAGAAGATGATGACCGGCTATGTCAAAAAAAGTCCGGGTAATGCGAAGACGCTGGTCCTGGACGAGGGAAGCCAGAGTCCCGATACCCGCAACGTGATGTTCTCGGAGGCGGATGTTAAGTGCTTTGTCGGGACGGCGGAATACCTATTTCAATACCGCCAGCAGAACAGCCGGGCGGACACGTCGGTATTCTACGACGCCTCCAACCCGCAGCGGCCGGTGTTTCGAAATTGGATGCAGCATGTCCACGGTCTGGCCTTGATGGAGGTCGAGCTGGACGCGGCGGGGAAGGCGCAGACGGTGC
>JADYZQ010000044.1 GCA_020853015.1 Deltaproteobacteria bacterium | reverse complement strand
TCCTGGTCGAAGCCCACACCGAGCCGGTCATTCGCGACCTGTTCGAAAACGAAGTCCAAACTCCGGCTGAGGTCCTCGGCGGTTTCCGCATCAAGGTTGCCGAGCACTGGGACATCAACGTCGGCGGTGGCGCGGGTCTGACCCTCGGCGTCGGTTCTCCGGACTTCCGGGCTTTCTTGGGCCTGAACGACCACTGGGCTCCGGAGCCTTGCCCCGCTTGCGATCGCCCGGCTCAAGTCGAAGCGCGCCAGATCACCATCGATCAGGTCATCCACTTCGAATTCGACCGTGCTAACATTCGCCCGCAATCTTACCCGATCCTCGATGACGTCGTTGCCATCATCAAGAGCAACCCGAGCATCAAGACGGTCAAGATCGAAGGCTACACTGACTCGATCGGCTCCGACGCTTACAACATGAAGCTGTCGCAACGTCGCGCCAACTCCGTGAAGACCTACCTGGTCAACAAGGGCATCCCGGCCTCCATGCTGGATGCGGTTGGTTACGGCGAAAGCAAGCCGGTGGCGACCAACGACACGGCCGAAGGTCGTGCGAAGAATCGCCGCACCGAATTCCACGTCGAGCAGTAAAGACGGGACGATATTCGGGTAGAGGTTAAATCCCAAAAGCCCCCCGCAGACGCGGGGGGCTTTTTTTTTTCCGCATATTTCTAATGGATGCGATTCAGGAAAACATCGCTTGGCTTAACTCCCCGGTCCAGTACGTGAAGGGGGTGGGGCCCTACCTCGGCAAACTGCTCGAGCGCCTGGGCGTTGCGACCTTTGAAGACCTGCTCTACCACCTGCCATTTCGTTACCTGGACCGCCGCAGTATCGCCTCGATCGTCAAGACCCTGCCGGGCAAGCAGCGCGTGCTCTACGGGCAGGTAGACGCGGTGGGGGAGGTGATCTTAGGGCGTCGCGGTCGCAGGGTCTTCGAGGTCATCGTCACCGACGGCGAGGGATATCTCACGGTCAAGTGGTTTCATTATCCCAGGAAATTCTTTCAAGAGCGCTTCAAGAAGGGCGAGAAGTTCCTCTTTTTCGGCGAGGTCAGCCTGTATCGCGGGGAAAAGCAGATGCTCCACCCCGAGGTGACCCCCGTGAAGGAGTTCTTCGAGGAGGAGGACTTCCAAAAGCATCTTGGACTGGTGCCGGTCTATTCGACCACGGAGGGTCTGCACCAGAGGCAGATCCGCAAGGCCCTCGATTTTCTAATGGAGGGTCTCGAAGGACGATTGGCGGAGACGCTGCCGGAGGCCTTGCGGCGGAAGTGGGGATTTCCAGGCCAGGCCGAATCCTTTTCCCGGATTCATCGCCCTTTGGATGAGGATTCGCCCGAGGTCTGGACGGCTTTGCGCTCGCCTTTTCACCGTAGGCTCGTCTTCGAGGAATTCTTTTACCTGCAGCTGGGGCTGGCCTTTCGCCGGCAAAGGGCCCAGGTGCTGACCGGCATCGCCCACGAGGCTAAATTCCGTTTTCAGGAGGTCCTCCGCAATAAATTGCCCTTTGCCCTCACCGAGGGACAGGAGCGTGCCATCCTCGAGATTACGCGGGACATGTGCTCGCCGCGCCCGATGAACCGGCTCCTCCAAGGAGACGTGGGGAGCGGAAAGACATTGGTCTGTCTCTTCGCGGCCCTCTTGTCGGCGGAAAACGGCCGTCAGGCCGCCATCATGGCCCCCACCGAGATCCTGGCCGACCAGCATTTCAAAAACTTCAGCCGGCTCTTGCAAGGCATGGGCATCCCCGTCCGTCTCTTGACGGCCTCGACGAAGGGCAAAGAAAGGCAGGAGATCTTGGAGCTGCTCCAAGGCGGCGAGCCCGCCATCGTGGTGGGCACCCACGCCCTGTTGGAGGAGGACGTCGCCTTCGAGCGTCTGAGCCTCGTGGTGATCGACGAGCAGCATCGCTTCGGCGTTAGGCAGCGCATGGTCCTCATGAAGAAATCCGAGCAGCCCGACGTCTTGGTCATGACTGCGACGCCGATTCCCCGCTCGCTGGCGATGACGCTCTACGGGGACTTGGATCTTTCGCTGATCACCGAATTGCCGCCGGGCCGCGTTCCGATCCTGACCCGTATCATGTATGAAAAGGATCGCCCCAAGCTCTACGACTTCGTCCGCGAGAAGGTGAAGACGGGGCAGCAGGCTTATTTCGTCTTTCCCTTGATCGAGGAAAGCGAGAAACTTGACTTGAAAGATGCGACAAAAGCCTATGAAAAACTTAGAGAAATATTTAATGAGTTTAAAGTGGAGATGCTCCACGGCCGGATGAAGAACCAGCAGAAGGAAGAGGTGATGGGGCGTTTTTCCCGAAACGAAACCCAGATCCTCGTCTCCACTACGGTCATCGAGGTCGGGATCGACGTGCCCAACGCGACCCTAATGGTGATCGAGCACGCCGAGCGTTTCGGGCTCTCCCAGCTGCACCAGCTGCGCGGCCGGGTGGGGCGGGGCGGGCAGAAATCTTATTGCATCCTCGCCACGGACTTCAAGCAGTCGGATTTGGCCAAGGAGCGCCTCAAGGTCATGGAGGCCTCCTCCGACGGTTTCAAGATCGCCGAGGAGGACCTCAAGATTCGGGGGCCGGGGGATTTTTTGGGGACCCGCCAGTCGGGCCTGCCCGACTTTCGGGTGGGCAACCTGGTCAGCGATTTGGACCTGCTGGAGGCCGCCCGGGAGTCGGCGCGGGAGCTTTTGGAAAAGGACCCGCAGCTCGCCCTCGAAGAGAACCGTATGATCCGCCCGATCCTTTTGCACCGCTGGAAGGGGCGTCTCAGCCTGGCGCAGGTCGGCTGATCGCTGATTCATTTGACAAGGCGCGCCCGCAATGACATTTGAAACGAGGGCCCCGGAAGGCCGTCGCCTTCCTTATGGCTTTTTCCCTATGGAATTCGACCGCATCAAACGCCTCCCCCCTTACACCCTCGGCGTCGTGACCCAGCTCATGAGCGAGGCCCGCAAGCGCGGCGAGGACATCATCAACCTGGGCATGGGAAACCCCGACCTCCCCACGCCGCCGCACATCGTGAACAAGCTTGTCGAGGCCGCGAAGAAGCCCAAAAACCACCGCTACTCCGTGTCGCGCGGCATCCCCAAGCTGCGGATGGCGATCTGCGATTGGTACAAGCGCAATTACGGCGTCGAGCTCGACTTCGACCGCGAGGCCATCGCGACGATCGGGGCGAAGGAGGGGCTTTCGCACCTCATGCTCGCGACCACCGCGCCCGGCGACGTAGTCATCGTGCAGAACCCGTCCTATCCGATACACATCTACTCGACGGTCATCGCCGGCGCCGACGCGCGCAGCGTGCGCACCGACGACGAGACGGATTTCTTCGAAAACCTGGATCGCGCCACCAAGAGCATCTGGCCCAAGCCGAAGCTGCTGATCTTGAGCTTCCCGTCCAACCCGACGGGACAGACGGTGGACTTGCCCTTCTTCGAGCGCGTCATCGCCTTCGCCAAAGAGCACGGCATGATCGTCGTGCACGACTTCGCCTACGCCGACCTGGTCTTCGAAGGGCCGAAACCGCCCAGCATCTTGCAGGTGCCGGGCGCGAAGGACGTGGCGGTCGAGTTCTACACGCTCTCCAAGAGCTACAGCATGCCGGGCTGGCGGGTCGGTTTCTGCGTCGGCAACCGCGAGATCATCGCCGCCTTAAGCAAGATCAAGAGCTACATGGACTACGGCATGTTTCAGCCCATCCAGATCGCCGCGACTGTGGCGTTAAACGGGCCCGAGAAGTGCGTCAAAGAGATCGTCGAAATCTACCGCGAGCGCCGCGACGCGCTCTGCGACGGGCTCAACCGCGTCGGCTGGCCGATCGTGAAACCGCGGGCGACGATGTTCGTCTGGGCTAGGATCCCCGAGGCCTTCGCGGCGATGGGCAGCCTCGAATTCAGCAAATACCTCCTGCAGGAGGCCAAGGTCGCGGTCTCGCCGGGCATCGGCTTCGGCGAGCACGGCGAGGGCTACGTGCGCTTCGCCCTGGTCGAGAACGTCAAGCGCATCAAGCAGGCCGTGCAGGGCATCAAAAAGGCGTTGAGCAAGCGATGAAACGAGTCCCCATCAAAGTCGGTTTGGTCGGTTTCGGCACGGTGGGCCGCGGGGTCTACGAAATCCTCGAGCGGCATCGCGCGCTCTTGGCCCAGCGCATCGGCGCGCCGGTCGAGATCAAGAAGATCGCCGTGCGCGACAAGTCGAAGCGGCGGGGCATCAAGGTCCCAACGGGCCTGTTCACCGAGGACTACCGCGAGATCCTGCGGGACCCCGAGATCCAGGTCATCGTCGAGGTGATGGGCGGCACCCAGGAGGCCAAGACTCTGGCCTTGGCGGCCGTCAAGGCCGGCAAGCACCTGGTTACGGCCAACAAGGCCTTGCTCGCGCTGCACGGCCGAGAGGTCTTCGGCGCGGCCAAGGCGGCCCAGGTCGACATCTGCTTCGAGGCCGCGGTCGGCGGCGGCATCCCCATCCTGCGGGCGCTGCGCGAGGGGTTCGTCGCCAACCGGATCCTCTCGCTCTTCGGCATCGTCAACGGCACCTGCAATTTCATCTTGAGCGAGATGTCCGAGAAGGGCGCGGATTTCCAGGCCACCCTGAAACGGGCCCAAGAGCTGGGCTACGCCGAGGCCGATCCGGGCTTCGACATCGACGGCTGGGACGCCGCCCACAAGCTGGCCATCCTGGTTTCGATCGCCTACGGCGTGCACGTCCCGGTCGACAAGCTCTTCGTCGAGGGTATCCGCCGCCTTTCGGCCTTCGACCTGGAGTGCGCCAAGCGCTTCGGTTTCGAGATCAAGCTGCTGGCCATCGCCAAGTCCCAGGGTGCCAAGATCCAAGCAAGGGTCCATCCCACCATGATTCCGGCCGCATCCATGCTGGCGGCGGTGCGCGGGGTGCACAACGCGATCTCCGTCGAGGGCGATTTCGTCGGCGAGGGGATGCTTTACGGCGCCGGCGCGGGCAGCGGCCCTACGGCTTCGGCGGTGGTGGGCGACATCGTCGAGGTGGCGCGCAACATCATCGCGGGCATCGCTTACACGGTGCCGCCGCTGGGGCTCTATGCCGACAAGGTCCGCGATGCCGCGATCGAGCCCATCGGTTCGTTGAAGGGCCCGTACTACCTGCGTTTCCAGGCCTTGGACCGGCCCGGCGTCCTGGCGAAGATCACCTCGATCCTCGGTCGGCACCGCATCAGTATCTCCTCGGTCTACCAAAACCTGGCTGAGGAGGGGAGGGTGGTTCCGATCGTGGTCCTGACGCACGAGGCCCTCGAGCGGGACGTCCGCGCCGCGGTGGCCAAGATCGACCGGCTCGAGGTGATGAAAGAGAAGACCCTCTTGATCCGCGTGGAAGAAAACTGCCGATAATTGACTTCGCTCCTTGAATGGTTTGAAATGAAGCTATGCTCTACTCCGGCCTGATCCGCAAATACCGCCAATACCTGCCCGTCGCCGAAGAGTCGGTCATCACCCTCAACGAGGGAAACACGCCGCTGCTGCCCTCGATTCGCCTGGTCGAAAAGTTCAAGCTGCCGATCCGCCTCTACTACAAGCTGGAGGGTCTCAATCCGACGGGCAGCTTCAAGGACCGCGGCATGACCTACGCGGTGAGCAAGGCGCACGAGGCCGGCAGCCGCGTGGTGGTCTGCGCCTCCACCGGCAACACCTCGGCCTCGGCGGCGGCCTACGCCACCCGCGGCGGGATGCAGGCGGCGGTGGTGATCCCGCAGGGGAAGATCGCCTTCGGCAAGCTCAGCCAGGCGATGATCCACGGGGCGAAGGTATTCCAGGTGAAGGGCAATTTCGACGAGGCCCTCGAGGTGGTGAAGCAGGTCGCCGCCGATCCCAAGGTCACCTTGGTCAACAGCATCAATCCCTATCGCATCGAGGGGCAGAAGACCGCGGCCTACGAGATC
>JADYZQ010000043.1 GCA_020853015.1 Deltaproteobacteria bacterium | reverse complement strand
AGGTGCGCTCCGGTGAGACGCCCGGCCATGCGCACCTCGGAGTGGGTTTCGACGGTCTCCTGGTCTCAATCCTTATTCCCGAATCCCCGCTACACGCCTTTTCCGCCGTTCGGCTCGGAAAATTTTCCCAAGCCCCTCCCTCCGCTTAATTCGCGCCTTTCATTCCCGCTAAGAAATCCTAGCTGATTTGCCGGGCCCCTATGCGTAGGCTGGAATGCCTGTCGCGCCCGGCATGCGAAAGGAGCGGTTATGACGCCGCCATTGCCTCCCGGCCATTACGCCGGAGACGGCCACAACCACGGGGCCGAAATCAGGCACTCGCACGATCATGGTCATGCGCACAGCCCCAACGAAAGTCCCGACGAGCACCTGCACCACATGCAGGAGCGCCAAAGCGCGCAGGGCCGCGCGACCTTGGAAGAATTCCATCGAGCCGCGCAGGAGACCGCGCAGCTCAGGGCGGGGCGTCCGCCGGAGACCGTCCGCCCGCCGGAGGCGCGCGGCGCCTCGCAAACTCCCCAGGGGAGGGACTCGCCGGGGGCACGCCCCGAGACGCGGGAGGCCTCTGCCTTCCGTCAATACTCCGGGGCCTTCGCTTCCGGAGAATCGCAGGCGGGGAACGCGCGGCTTTTCTCTCCTCAGGGCCTTGCCGCCGCGGCCTGGTTGCGCGGCCTTCCGGCCTTCGCCCAAGGGACCTTCACTCTCGGATTGCATCGTCGTGCGTTGAACACGAATTAAAAAGGAGAAAGAAATATGAAACGACTCTCAGGCATACTCATCGTTCCCTTCTTACTGGCCTTGGCCGCCTGCGCCTCGGGTCCGGGGCAAGTCCCCGACGAGGGAACCGGTTCCGCCGCGCTCTCACTGCAATTGGCCGGCCTGGAGGACGGGGAGATCTACGCCAGCAACGACGGCTACGTCCTGACCTTCACTCATTTCGCGATGGCCTTCTCCGGGATGCGGCTTGGCGATGCGGAGGTCGACGAGGGCTTCAGCGCCGATTTCTTCGACGAAGAAGTGGTCGACCTCGTCGAGATCGAGGAAGTTGCCCCGGGCGAGTACGACGAGGTCGCGCTCACGATGGGGACGGCCGGGTCCGGAGGCAATGCCCGTTTCGTCAAGGCTCGCAACCTCAAGAACGCCGAGACGACGCCGGGGGCCCTCGACGGGAATTCCGCCTTCTTGGAGGCGGAGGCGGTCAAGGGCTCGGACCACTGCGTCCTTCAGGTCGTCCTGCAGGCGGACGGGGAGACCGTGGAAGTGGACCCCGGCGACAGCGACGTCGAGGTCGAGGCCGGCGAGGAGGCCGAGGTTTTGGTGGAAGTCGACCCCAACCGGGTCTTCTCCGGCGTCGATTTAGGCGGTCTTTGCCAAGGCAGCGGCGTGGTGACGATCTCGGCGGCCGATAACGCGGAGCTGGCGGATCGCATCGCCGCCAATTTAGGCGGCGCCTTCGCCCTGGGAAGTTCCGCAGGCCACCACCATCACTAGGCGACGGCCCTTCTTTGAGACCTTGGGGTTTTGCGGGGACCGGGGCGGCATGCCCTTCGATCTTTTAAATGAAATATATTTTCAATAATTGGCGATATTTTTTTGCCATCCCATTTTTTTAGCAACCAATATTCGATTATTTGCGATAAGGGGATCGAAAACCGCTTCATTTTAATTGAAAATTAATTTCATTATGACACCCCCCGCACCGCCGCCGCGCGACCGTTTCGAGTTTCAGTTCAACAGCCTCGGCATCCTGCCTTTTCCGGCGCCTCGGGGCCTGCCCCTACCCTACGGCGTGCGCCTCAATCCGGGGGCCTTGATGCAGGTCAGCGGTTTCTTCCTCGAGCTGAACGTCGAGACCGGCGTGTACAACGAGGTCGAGTCGCCGATCGGGCTCGACTACTACGAGAATCACGGTTCGCACGCCCTGACGCCGCCTTCGCCCTTCCTGCTGGTGCAATCGCTGTGGGGAGATCCCGCGGCCCCGGGCCGCTTCCACCTGGGGGTGCGCAGTTTCAGCGCGGGCTGGCGCTTCGACAACGGCATCCAGCTGCGCGTCGGGCCGCACTATTACGAGCAGACCGAATTCGACAATTTCTTCACCAACCAGGGCTATGCCCCCGGCGCCGAGTACGCGAAGGTCTGGATCCCCTTGGGCGTCTTCAACGGGGAGTTCCGCTTCGAGCGCAGCGCCGCCACGGGGACCTTTCGCGAAGGAGTCTTCAGCGCCGCCGTCATGGGCGGGGCCGACGGCACCGTCCTGGGGCTGACGCAGGGCCTGCTGACCTTGGGGCTGGGGCAGCCCGCCTCCGCGCCGCAGCTCAGCCTTACCGCCTTCGGCGTCGTCCGTTCCAACCCGGCCAATCCGGCGCGGCCCGAGCTCACCGACCCGGGCCTGACCTACGGCATCGGCGGCGGGGCCTGGATCGAGCACGGGATCTTCGCGGGAGGGATCGGGCTTAACTTCCAGCACTCCAGCTCGCGGGGAGCGCACGAGCTGGAAGCGCTGGAAGAGCGCTTTTCGGCCACGCTCCTCGCCTCTTTGAACCCCGGAAATTTCCGCTTTCGCAGCGCGCTGTTTCTGTTGAGCCGGACCGATTCGGAGGATCTCCGAATGGGACCGCCGCGCGGCATGAACGAGACCAACCTCGAGCTGACCGCCGGCTATCAAATTGTCGATGGCTTGGCTGTCCATGTCGGCTATCGTGGCGCCTACGGCCGGGGCTATGACACGCACATGGGCTTCGTCGGTCTTCAGACCTATTTCCAGGGCATCGTGCCGATGCGCCCCGTCGCTAACGGGACTTCATCCACTCGATCGCGCGCCGCAGCTGGGCTCGCATCTCGCTAGCCGGCAGGTGCAGGCGCTCGCCGTGACCCGGCAGCACCCACCCGAAGTCGTAGTCTTGCAGTTTTTCCATCGAACGGATCGTCTCCGGCCAGGAATACCAATTGGCATTGCGGAAGGCAATCAAGTGCCCGCGCGCGCGGCTATAGGCGAGATGGTCGCCGGTGAAGAGGAAGCGGCCCCGATACAGCAGGACGCAGTGGCCGCGGGTGTGACCCGGCGTCGGCAGGACCAAGAAATCATTTCCGAAGGGGCAAGGCGCCTCGCCTTCCAGCAAGATCTCCGCCCCCGGCGCCGCGTCGGCGTCGGCGCGATGGATGACGCGCTCGGCCCCGAAGCGCTCCGCGTATTTGCCGGCGTCAGCGACGTCGTCGCGATGGGTGAGAAAGATATAGCGCAGGCCGCCCATGGCCTCGAATTTTTTCGCGAGAAAGGGCAGGAAGCGCGGCGCGTCGATCAGCCAATTCCCTTCGGGATGATGGATGAAATAGCTGTTCGCGCCGAAGCTCGCCTCCGCGTTGAAGCCGCAGTAAAAGACCTCTTCCGTGATCGGGAGCGGGAAATCGTCCATCGCCTCTCGGGCCGAGACCTTTCCCGTCGTTCCGATGGAACTGGTGGGACAGGCGAGGAGGGCGCGGAGTGCGAGGCGCCTCTCGTCCTCACCAACCGGTTGGGAACGAACATAAGAATACTCCCCCGCGTCGGCGAAAGTCGAGGGCGCCAATTGGCGGCAGGTGTCGCAGTCGATGCAGCTGGAGTCGACGAAGAATTCGCCCGGTTGATTTTCCGGGACTTTTTTGAGGGCATTCGCCATGGGGACCTCGGCAAAGGGCTCCAGATTTCCTTGGAATTGCTCGCTGCTTATCTTAACAGGGTCGAGCGGCGGCGGGCACTTTCGCGGAAACAAATCTTCCGCGGGGGCGATAAGACCGTCGCTAAGGCAACCGCACTCCCAACAGCAGAAAACATTATGGAATATTCAGTATTTGCTTTTCGGCCCCGGGCCGTTTCGTCCGGGGCGACCTCGATGCCCGCCTCCAGGAACCCGCGTCGGGAGGGCGCCTCGATCTTGGCCCGCCTCCTGGAAGGGGGCGACGCCCCCGGCGCGCTTTCCAGCGCCTTGGCGGGGGCCGACGGGGACTTGAGCCTGGCGTTGTCCCGACAGAGCGGGGCCTTTCGCGCGGAGCTGGAGCGGAATTGGGGTGCGGAGGGCCTCGAGGCGATCCTTCACCTGGCGGGCGAGGGCGATGCCCAACTCTTTTTCGAGGGCCTTTGGGGCATGGGGCGCGAGTTGGAGAATCGCGATCGCCTGCCGCAGGCCGCGACGGTCTACGGCGCCTTGTCGGAGGGTGCGCGAAGCTTGGCCGCCGCGTCGCCGGTCGAGTCCGCGAATGGGTTACGCGCCATGGAGGCCCGCGCGCGGGAGCGCTTGCGAACGATGCGCGGCGAGGGATCGACGGGCGCGCGTTTCGAGTTTCTATCGCGGCGCCTCGCCGCCCAGGCCACCGACCCCGCTATGCTCCTCGGCATGACGGCGGCGGGCATGACCTTCCGCCTGGCGCGCGTCGCGACCTTAAGCCGCCTCGCCGCCGCCCCGATGGTTTCGCTTGTGACGCGCGGCTGGATGCCCCGCGCGATCGCCTATAGCTCCGGCATGTTCGCGGAGAGCCTCGCCTTTACGGCCGGAGTCCGCGGCGGCAACGCCTTGCTAGGACGCTCCCAGGATTGGGCCCTCGATGCCTTGGGGCGCGAATGGGCCGCGGGCGCCTTGACGCTGGTGGGGCTTCGCGCGACCGGCGCCTTGGCGCGCAGCGCAGTGCGGGGCTTGGGTCCCGGCGAGGGTTTGACATTGTCTCTGACGCGCGCCGTCCTGCCGCAGGCCGGGATGCTGGGCGGGATCCTGCTCAGCCACCGCCTCGAGGCGCGGCTGGGCTTGAGGCCGCGACTGGCCGACGGCACCGAGCTCACCGACGCCTTGGCGACGCTTTTGCATTTCCATGTCGGCGGGCGCCTGGCGCAGGGCCTGATGGGGCCGGGCTGGGCGCGCCTCGAGCGGGGCTTGGACCTGCAGGCCGAGGCCTTGGCGCGTCGCGCGCCGCTGCGGCCGCAGCTCCCCGGTTCTTTCGGTCCCTTCGCTTCCTTGGCTCCGGCGGGGGCGAGTTTAGGACTGCCTCGCCGAAATGCCGCGCGGACCGAGAGCCTGTCCGAGCTGATGAGCAAGCCCCTCTTTATGTCCTCCGATCGCAGCGATCCGAAGGGGCCGAGGGATTCCGGTGCCGGGCGTCCGCTCGGCGGGGGACGCGCTTCCTCGCTGGAAGGCCTCAGCACCGAGGCCGCGATGACCCGCGAGCAGTTTCAAGACCTGTGGCGGACTTTGCGCCTAACTCCGGATCCCGCGCTGCGGCGCGACCTGATCGGGTTGCTGCTCAACGAGGCGCGCGTCTCGCCCGAGGCGATCTCCTTCCTGAGCTCGCTTCGGGACGCCGAGGGAAATTTCCAGGGGCGGGCCGAGGTCTTGGAGCAGATCGATGCGGGCCTGCGGAGCCTCGACGTCTCCGCCCTCCGGGAATTCGCCGGCAGCAATCCCTACGCCCTGCGCAGCCT
>JADYZQ010000042.1 GCA_020853015.1 Deltaproteobacteria bacterium | reverse complement strand
TCAGCGACTTGAAATTGGTGTAGAAGACGAAGCCCTCCGGGCCGTAACCCTTCAAGAGCAGCATCCGCCCCGCGGGAAAGCCGTCGAGGCTCAAGGTCGAGACGCACATCGCGTCGGGCTGGAGGATTTTTTTGCATTTCCCCGCCTCCGCGAACCAGCGGACAAAGAGGGCCAAGGGATCGGAGGGCAGGTTTTTTTCCATCAAGGGCTTCATAATATCTCGCTTAGGGCCGTGGATAAACTCTCGCTGATGTCGATCCGGTTGCTGGGATGCGGGACCGTATTGCAGGTGACGATCGCCGCCGCACCGGCCGCGGACAAATCCTCGTAGGCCCGCCCCGCGAAGATCGCGTGGACGCCGACGCAGACCGGGGCCGGCCACCCGGCCGCCTTCAACTGGCGCAGGGTCTCGAGCATCGTGACGCCGGTGGAAATGATGTCATCGACCAAGACCGGCGTGAAGCCGCTCCAGGCCTCGACCTGCGGCAGTCGCAGCTCCACCTGCCGGTCGCCCAAGCGGCGCTTCTCCGCCACCGCGTAGGGGGCCCCCGACAGGGCGGCCACCCGCGAGACCCATTGGTCGCTCTCGGCGTCGGGGCCCAGGAAGACCGGCCTCTCGATCTCGCCGCGGACCCAGATCGCGATCTCCGGCGCGGCGGTGAGGACGCGGGAGGGGATCGTGTAGATCTCGTCCAGCGTGCGGTAGCGGTGCAGGTGCGGGTCGACGGTCAGCAGGGCGTCGAAGTGCGTCGAGAGCAATTTGGCAAAATAGCGCGAGGTCACGCCCTCTCCCTCTTGAAACCGCGCGTCCTGGCGCAGGTAGGCCAGGTAGGGCGCGACCAGGACGAGCTTTTTCGCCCCCAGCTCGCGCGCCGTCGCCGCCCACCAGAGCAGCGGCGCCAGCTTGTCGTCGGGGCGGTCGAGGCTGGCGCAAAGGATCGCCGTCCTGTCCTTCAACTCCGAAAGGATGCGCAAATAGGACTCGCCGTCGGGGAAGCGGCGCCATTCGAAGCGCCCCGCCTCGCCGGACAGCGAGGCCTGCAGGCGAAGCGCGAGGCCTTCCTGCCCCGGCCAGGGAAAAATCATCGGTTTATCCTCGGTCATGGCCCCACGAAATTGCGGCCAAGGCCTAGCCAAACACAAGGCTTTTTTGCAGGATATGACGCCGATCATGTTTCGCCGCCCCGAAAGAGGGAAAATCGAAAAAATTCTCCGGATGCCGACCCAATTATGATAAAGGTGGCCCGATGAAAAAGTCCTCCTCCAAAAAACGCATCCTCTGGTCCTTCAACCCCTTTCAAAACGACCCCAAGGTCCTGAAAAACGCCGTGGCCCTGCTGAAGCTGCTGTCCCGACAGAGCGGCCTTCAGGTCGAACCGGTCTACGTCGTGAGTCCCGCCGAGGTGAACGTCGTCCTCGAGTTCAGCGTCCCCGCCAAGGACCGCTACCAGGCCGTCGCCAAACTGGAATGCGAAAAAATCTTGAAGAAAGTCCAATTCCCCGGCCTGCTGCCGCCCACCGTCCTAGTCGAAAACCAGGTCCGGCTCAGCGCCAGCGCCAAGGCCCTCGCGGCCTACGCCCAAAAGGGCGGGGCCTACGCGATCGTGATCGGGACCCACGGCAAGAGCGGTCTGGGGCGGGTCTTGCTGGGCAGCTTCGCCGAGACCCTGCTCTACCACGCGAAAAACCCGGTGCTCTTGGTCAATCCCCACCTGCGGACGCCGGCGTCCCTCAAGCACTTTCTCTTCGCCAGCGACTTCAGCGCGGCCTCGCGCCGGGCCTTCGGCGAATTCTGCGCCTTCCTCAAGCCGCTCAAGGCCAAGGCCACCTTGTATCACGTGGTACCCAAGCCCTTTCCCTGGGCCTCGCCCGCCACGGCCTACCTGCTGGGCACCCAGACCCTGACCGAGGCGCAATACCTGCGCGAGGTCGCCCGGGAAAACTTGGACAAGGCCGAGGAATTCCAAAAGGCGGCCAAAAAGGCGGGGGTCCCCTGCGAGGTCCGCCTCGAGACCAGCGACGAGGACGTCGCCGCGGCCATCCTCAAGCGGGTCAAGGGCCTGAAGGCCGACGGCGTCGGCCTCGCCGCCCAGACCGGGCGCTGGGAGACCGCGCTGCTGGGCAGCACCTCGCGCGGCCTGCTCCGCGAGGGGCGAATTCCGGTTTGGGTCCTGCGCGCCTCGTGATACGATCCTGGCGGGGTGACCGCGCGTGCCTGAGCTGATCCTCCGACAAGTCGGCATCGACACTTACCACGAGAACATCGCCTATCTGCCGATCGGCTGCGAGATCTGCCGCAGCCAGGGTTTCGGCGCCCTCTCCAAGATCGAGGTGCATTACGGCGGACGCAGCATCCTCGCCACGCTGAATATGACCGAGAACGGCCTCGTCAAGGGCGGCGAAATCGGCCTGAGCCACGCCGCCTTCCGCCGCTTGGGCGCGCCCGAGGGCGCGCGCGTCTCGCTCTCGCATCCCAACCCCCTGCTCTCCTTCGACTTCGTCCGGCACAAGCTGGAAGGGGGGCACCTGGACAAAAGCCAGTTTTTGGCCATCTTAAGCGACATCGTCGCCTACCGCTATTCCAATATCGAGCTGACCGCCTTCGTGATCGCCTGCTACCAGCAGAGCCTCACCGAGCCCGAGATCGGCTACCTGACCGAGGCCATGATCGAGACCGGCGAGCGCATCGACTGGGACCTGCCGCTGGTCCTGGACAAGCACTGCATCGGCGGTATCCCCGGCAACCGCACGACGATGATCGTCGTGCCCATCGTCGCGGCCTTCGGCCTGCCCATCCCCAAGACCTCCTCACGGGCCATCACTTCGCCCTCGGGGACCGCCGACACGATGGAAGCCCTCGCCAACGTGCGCCTGGGCTTAGACGAGATGCGCGCGGTGGTCGCCGCCGAGGGCGCCTGCATCGCCTGGGGCGGCTCGGTGGCCCTGGCCCCGGCGGACGACATCTTGATCAGCGTGGAGCGCCCGCTCAACCTCGACTCGGAGGGGCAGATGATCGCCTCCATCCTCTCGAAGAAGCGGGCCGCCGGCTCCACGCACCTGCTGCTCGACATCCCGATCGGTCCCACCGCCAAGGTGCATTCCACGGAGGAGGCGGAACGGCTGAAAAAACGCTTCGAGCGGATCGGCGCGCGGGTCGGCCTGCAGCTGCGCGTCGTCTTCACCGACGGCCTCCAGCCCGTCGGGCGCGGCATCGGCCCTGCCCTCGAGGCCCTCGACGTGTTACAAGTATTGCAAAGGAAGCCCGGTCATCCCGAAGACTTGCGGGAAAAATCCCTCTCCCTGGCCGGAGAGCTGCTCGAGTTCAGCGGCAAGGTCGCCGCGGGCGAGGGCCTGGACAGGGCGCGGGAGATCCTCGACAGCGGCCAGGCCTGGGAAAAGTTTCAAGGCATCGCGCGGCGCCAGGGCGGCCTCAAGGAGCCGCGGCCGGCCCGGCACTCCGCGCCGGTCTCGAGCCCGAGGACCGGGCGCATCGGCGCCATCCACAACCAAAAGATCGCCCGGACCGCGAAACTGGCCGGCGCCCCGCAGGACCCCGGGGCCGGGGTGTATTTAGAGAAGAAGCTCGGCGACGCCGTCGCCTCCGGCGAGGTCTTGTTCCGCGTCTTCGCCGAGACGGAAGAGGAGCTGAGTTTCGCGCTCCAATACGTCGCCGCCAACCCCGACTTGATCACCATCGGAGGCTGATTTCCCATGTTTCGCGGCGTCACCCGCAACGTCTACCTGCTCGGGCTGCTCAGCCTGTTCAACGATTTCAGCGCCGACATGGTGACGCCGCTCCTGCCCGCCTATCTGGCCACCCTGGGCCTGGGCGCGGGTTTTTTGGGCATCATGGAGGGGGTCGCCAACGCGCTTTCCCACATCACCGCCCTGCTCTCGGGCTGGTTGGACGACCGGAAGCACCGCAGCAAGCGCATCGCGGTCAGCGGCTACGCCCTCTGCGCCTTGGTGCGGCCCCTGATCGCGATTCCTATCCCGGCGGTGATCCTGGCGGTGCGCTTCCTCGACCGGATCGGCAAGGGGATTCGCACGGCGCCGCGCGACCACCTGCTCACCGATTCCCTCGAAAAGAAACACTGGGGCAAGGCCTTCGGAGTCCAGCGTGCCCTGGATCACACCGGCGCCCTGCTCGGTCCGCCCTTGGCGGCCCTGCTGCTGGGGTACTACGGCATCTCCTATTCTCAGCTCTTCCTGATCGCGGCCGTTCCCGCCGTCGTTTCGATCCTGATCGTGCCGCTGTGGATCCAGGAAAGGCAGACGAAGGAACCGGAGAGCCGGCCGCGCCTCGCCTGGAAGAATCTTCCGAAGCCCCTGAAGCGCTACATCCTGATCATCTTCCTGGTGGCCTTCAGCACGCCCAGCGAGCTCTTCCTAATCATGAAGCTGCAGAGCCTCGGCCTACCCGCCTACCAGCAGCCGCTCGCTTGGGGCCTGCTGACCCTCTGCACCCTACTCGCCGCCTTCCTGGGCGGCGTCCTGGCCGACCGCTGGAGCCAGCGCCGCACCATCGCCCTGGGCTGGACGCTTTTTTCGCTGGTCTTCTTCGCCTTCGCCTTCAACGGCCACCTGGCCTGGTCTTGGGTCTTGATCGGGATCTACGGTTTTCAGGCGGGCCTGGTCGAGGCCTCGGAGCGGGCCTACCCCGCCAGCGTGGTGCCGGCCGAGATCCGCGCCACCGCGATGGGCTGGTATTATTTCGCTTACGGATTGGGACTGCTCCCGGCTTCCGTTCTGTTCGGCCTGCTGTGGTCGCATTTTTCGCCGAAGGTCGCCTTCGCCAGTTACGGGGCCATGACCCTCTTAGTCATCCCCCTGCTGGCCTTGCTGCCGACCCATCGCGAGCCTGGGGAGAAGGGACGGCGCCCTTACGAGGCCGCCCTGCGATAAAATTTGCTTTAATCTTGGGAACAATGATAACGAAAGGCCAAGCTTTCGAAATAAGGAGCTTCCTGTGCGCACTCTCCTCACGGCCCTTTCCCTTGCCACTCTCCTGTTAGGCCTCGGTCTCGAAGCCGGGGCGACGCAGCCGATGGCCCATCCGCCAGCGACCCGTTCCACCATCGGCCTGAAGCAATACATGGCGAAGTTCGGCAGCATGCTGGCGGGCCTGGAGATCATCCAGCTGAAGGAAAAAAAGCCCGATTGGGCGGCCATCGACATCTCGGTCAAAGAGTTAAGCGAGACCCTCGCGGAGATGCAGAAGGCCGACAAGGACAACGCCTATAAAGAATTCACCGACGTCCTCGCCGCCGGCATGGTCGAATTGAAAGACAAGGCCGCCAAGCGCGACAAAAGCTTCTTCCGCTCGCTCGACAAGATCAGCGAGTCCTGCTTCAAGTGCCACGCCGCCCATCGGCCGGGGGATTACCTGATCCCCGAGAAGGGCGGCGATAAGCTGTCGAAAGAAACCGGAAAATAGACGGTGGGAGCGAACCCGGGGCTCACCCCTACAGCTATCGATTGATCGCGATCCGGCCGGAAAAGCCGTCGTGGTAGCCGTGGAAGTACTGAATGCGGTCGTCGCCGAAGCGCCAGCAGTAATAGCCCTCGCCATTGTCGAAGTCGACCAGCCAGATGCCCTTGGGCTGGCAGCCCAGCTTCATGATCTTCTCGCTCCAGTGATTGAGGACGCCGGCGATCTCTTGCTCGATGGCCTTCCACTTCTCGGGCTCGTGTTGGTGGTGTTTGAGCTTCTCCTCGAGGACCAGGAACTGGTCGACCGCCTCCTTGGTGATCTTGCGGATCACCGGCAAGAGCGCCTCGGCCTGCTCGAGCGTGAATTTCTGGCGCTGGAAGATCTTGACGACGTCGCCCATAAGCCGAGTTTATCCCAAATAAGTTGCGAGCGTCCAGCCGCGATCAC
>JADYZQ010000041.1 GCA_020853015.1 Deltaproteobacteria bacterium | reverse complement strand
GAAAGGTGGAGGAGGGCGCCAAGGCGGCCGCCGAGAAGGCCCTGATCGCGGAGGCCTCGGTGCACCAGGGCGACACGAACATCAGTTTCTTCGACCTGACGAAGCTGGGCGACTTCACCGTCTTCCAGCAATGGCTGGCCCTGCCGCGCGTCTCTCCCTCGGGCACCCCTGACGGCATCCAGGTCTCGGTCGTTCCGATGAAGCCGCTCGAGGCCTCGGTGGAGGGGCAGGCGATCAGTGCCGACCGCAAGCTGCAGATCGTCGCCATCCCCAACGGGCGGGAGCTGCCTTCCCAAAAGGGACTGCTCTCGGCCTTGAACGCGATGAACCAGGCCGAAGTCGCCAAGGCCGAGGCGCTCGGCTTGACGCCGAAGGCGGGAGAGCCGATCAAGCCCGGCCAGCTTCCACGCGACCATTTCGAAAAACTCTGGTTCGGTAAGGACAACGTGATTTTGCCCAATCCGATGAAGGGCGGCAGCCTGCTGACCCCAAAAGAGGTCTCGGCGATCTTGACCGACGGCGTCCCCGGCGCCTACCCGCTCGGGCTTTTTGAGTCGACAAATTTATCCAGACAAATTGATAGATTATCGCCTAAATCGAAACATTTAGTTGAATTGATGTCGGCGCCTTACGACGTCGACGGCATCCTGGTTCAGCCCGACGTAAAACCCATCGTCGACCTGATCCGCGTGCTGGGCCCCGACAAGGTCGAGGCCGTCCTTGCTCGGGGCGAGACCTCGTCGGAGAACCTCTCGCGTCTGCTCGACCGTGCTACCAACCCAAACTTTCCCGGCCAGGCCGCGGCGGTTCGCGCCTACCTCAAGCGGGCGAGCGCCGAGGAAATCCTCTTCTTGACCGACACCAAGGCGATGTTCGTCGACCGCCTGGCCAACCTCAAGCTCGAGGCGGACGGCAAGTCGATCTCGGTCTGGGAGCTCCTGACGGCGGAGAATCCCTATCCCTACCTCGAGGCCGTCCAACAGATCGCCTTTCCGGGGGTGCGCGACCACGTCCTGGCCGCGATGGCGCTCCGCGAATTTTACCATGCCACGCGCACCGAGGCGGGCGCCGAGTTCCTCGCCATGTTCGGCATCGACCCGGCGACCCACGAACATTTTCCCTGGACGCCGAAGGACAACCTGGAACGGGCCGCGCTCTACGTGACGGTCGCCAAGGAAAAAAGGAACCTCTTGTCGGCCTACCAGAAGGCCTTCCCGAACGTCGCCAAGGCCGATTTGGACGCCTTCGTCAACGATCTCTGGAAGACCCTGCGTACCCAGGACGTCCAGGACACGCATCTGCCCTATACGCCCCACGGCTGGAACCACTCGCTGACGGTGATGCACGACTCGGCGCGGATCTTCGACGAGGCGGGCCCGGTGCGCGAGGCCATCGTCGCCAAGCTGAGGCCGAAGTACGGCGACCGCGCCGAGCTGGCCGCCCGGGAGCTGGTCAAGTTCATCGGCATTTTTCACGACACCGGCTACGGCTGTCTGCACCCGCACGAGCACAAGGGACTGCATGCGGAACGCAGCGGCGTTCTGTTCAAACAAGGTTTCGCCGTCCACATGGAAAAGGTCTTCGGCATCAAGTCCGACGATCCGCTCTTTAACGAGATCTTCCTCGCCATCGAGCGCCACGGCGCCGACAAGCCCGGCAAGGCCGAATACATGCGAGCCAGCGAGAAGGAAAACCCCTTTCTCTTCGTCATTCGCATGGCCGACAACCTCGATCTGACCAATCAGCGGATGCGCCAGGTGCAGCTCAATCAGCCCGTGATGGCGGCCTTAAAAGAGATGTATCTCAAGGGGCAGGACCCGAATTTTCAGGCCCTGGAAAAGCCCGAGCGGAAACGGGAGATCGAGAAGATCCAGGCAAGGCACGCGAGGGCCTTTGAGCAGGCCGTGAAGGAAGGCCGGATGAGCCGGGCTGACGCGGACCGTAACAAGAAGCTATTGGGGCAGCTCAACGAATCGACCTACCCCCATTTCGCGGGGACCGAGCAGGTCACCGGCTACCGCCTGATCCAGGACCCGGCCAGCGGCCAACTCACCGTCGAGATCGAGCTCGCGGGTTACGCTCGGGGCCAGGCCATCGCCGAGTCGGGACTGCTGGTCGACCATCCCTTGTACCAAGTGCTTCGTACCTATATCGCCGCGCAGTCGATGACCTATGGCGTCGGCCCGGACGGGCGAGGGCTTCCCATCAAGTTCACCTATCGCGAGACCTTCCGGGCGACGACCCCCGACGGTCACGAGCTTCCGTTGCAGCCTGACAACGTGCGGGACTTCGAGCCCAAGCCCCAGCGCCCCGACGACACTAATCCCCCGGCCGCGCCGGCGGGCGCGCAGGCCTTGGCCGTACCCGAGCCGCAGCAGAATTATTTCGGCTATGCGGTCTCGTCCGATTTCGAGATCGGATTGCGGAATCTGGTGACAGCCGACGCGGGCGACCCGTTGTTTGTGGCCCAATACCCTCTGGGCGGCCTGGTTTTGGGCATCCTTAACCTGTACCGCGCAGCTGTGGGGATGGATGTGCCGGGATTCGTCTCCGGAGGCGAAGAGGCCGGTTTTCCGCATAACGTCCATCGGCACTACTTCTTTTCGGAAGACCGGGGGCCGGTCGGCAAGGCCGGAATTTACGACAAGATCATCGATGTCGAGGCCATGCAAAAACGCAGCGTCGTCGAATGGGACCGGATTGCCGTCTCCTACGACTCCGAGGGCCGCACGGTATTTCTCTACCAGAAGAGCTTCGATAGCGAGATCGGCATGGACAGCGCCGGCAATCGCACCAAGGCCAATACCGTGGTCGTCTCGGCGGACGGCAAGATCGTCACCGGCTTTCCCGCCGCCGAAGGCGGGAAGGATTGGGTGACCCGCGGGGAATTGGACGCCGTCGGCGGCGACCTGGCCAAATTGGCGGCTGCCAAATTTCGCGCGGGCGATGCGGAAACTCGTTATGCGGCTTCGCTTCCCGACCATCCGCTCGTCTATCGGGACAGCCAGGGTCTGCGGGTCGCGGTCTACGGCGACGACGTGCCTGTGGCCTTGCTCAACCGCCGTACCCGGGCCAACTATCTGGAAAAGAACGCCTATGCCGGGAACGAGAACGAGGTTCCGATTTCCCAATCCGAAATCCCGGTCACCGTGAAGGGAAAGAAAAATCTCCGCCAAGTGGTGACGGGGAAGGTGGTGGAGATGTATTTCGAACAGCCCATCGGTTACCGCGAGGTCCGCAAGCCGGACGGTAGCGTCGAGCGGCTCCCCCTGCACTGGAATCGCGCCATCCTGAACGACAAGGGCGAGCTGATCGGCGGCTATCCGATTGCCGAACGCGGGGATCCGATCGTCCTGCCGGAGCAGGCCTGGAATCCGGTGCTGCGGGAGGAGGCGGCGCCGGCGGTCGCGAAGGTGCAGTGGGGCAAGCCGAAGTTGCTAGGAGAGGTGGAAGCACAGGGGGTTAAAACAGGCATCTACCAGGTTGAGGTGGTCCAAGGCGGAAAGAAGCGTAAGGTGAAAGTTCGGCTGGATTCCAGTTTGAATCAAGGAATTTTCCGGACACCCGAGGCGAACCTCCAAAACGCGTATTCTCATGTCGCCTTGGGTCGCGACTATTCCCTTCCCAATGGGGACAAGATCCGTTTTACGGGAGAGATCGTAGGACAAGGGAGCTCGGCGACGGTTTTTTTGGCAGAACGCACCGCTCCCGACGGCAGCCGCAGCCAAGTGACCGTTAAAGTCCGCACCCAAGGAACTTCTACCTTGGACCAGGTCAAACTACAAGTCGAGGGGGAGGCCAAGGCGGTGGAGGTTTTTTCCGAGATCGACCCTCGCTACCGACAAGCGGGTCTTCTGGATCTAGGCGAAGGTCGACAAGCGATAATCGCTCCCTACTTTCCTCCGGATACCTCCGTCTTTTTCACGGCCGTGGGGGCGCTATCGGCGCCGCAGCAACAAATCGCCCGCTCCCAACTGGATAAACTTTTCGAGAAGTTGGCCGAGCGCGGCATTGCGTTGGGCGACGTCGAATTCGTCATGGACAAGGAGGGCCTGGTCTCGCTCATCGATTTACAAGGGCTTCGGTTGAATGCCTTCGATCCTCGGGATCAAGCCGCCAAGGCCCGGGCCTTGAATGACATGCAGGAAATCGCAAACCTGCCGGTGTTTGGAAGTTCTTTAGCTTCGCCTCGAAACGACGAAGTTTTGGCCGCGGCGATCGGCGGCCGTGATCCGGTTGGGGGTTTGGGCGACGGGGCCCCGCAGGGTTCCGTGAATTTAGCGCCGGTCCCGGTGCCGCTGGACGCAGCTTCTTGGAGCGGCGTCGCAACGGTCCTTGCCTCGCAGGAGATCCCCTTGCGCGACATCCCCGCGGGGGTTGCCGAATTGCCTCTCTACGTCGGCTCTCCCGACGGGATCCCTCCTCAAGCGGGCCCCATCTTGCTCGTTCAAGACGGAGTGCAGCGAAGCGAGACCCAGCTCTGGGGCACGCTGAAGCGGGAAGGGGAGGCTTGGGTCTATTATCCGAAGGACCCGGGCGCGGATACGGTGAAGGACGCCGGCTACGCGGTCAAGGCGCTTCGCCCCGACGGTTTCGTCGGTCTGGGAGAAGGCGATCGCCTGTCCTTGGGCTTCGCGGATTTCCAATACCGGGACGGACGTTTGGTGTTGTCCGACGACCTCGGGACCTTGAACGTCGCGCTCAGCCTGCGCCTTCCGGAAGGGGCGAGCGGCCGCGGCGGCGTCGACCCCAAAGGCCCCGGGGGATGGGGCGGCGGCCCGGCGGCGGACCTTCAGCCGCCGCCGAAGCCCGAAAAACCCGGCCGGGAGCTGACGGAATTTTCCGAAAAAATGAATCGGCGCCGCGCAGCTCTTTTGGAAAAGTTGTCCGGGCTAGGCGAGGTGCAGGGCTCGGCGAAGAAGTTCTCCTCCGCCGAAATTGAAGAGCTGGCTTGGTTGGTCGCCGAGCGCGGCATGGACACGCAGAAATTGCCGCGCCAGGTGCGCGAGGCAGTCGACGAATACATGGTGGCTTTCGTCGCCGAATACGGGCGGCTTTATCCGGCGGAATTGGAGCGCAAGGTCAATCCCTTCACCGGCGAGGCCCTCCAGCGGCCCAACCCCAAGCGACCGGGGACGCTGATTCCGGCCTACGACGCCCAATACCGCTACCTGCGTTCGCTCGCGAATCGGGACCTGGGGAAACCCCTGTTCGGCGAGCCCAGCGCGCGGGAGCGGGAGTCGCTGGTGAATTTCGTGTCGCGAGGCATGGGGCTTAAGGCCGCCGATTACGCCGAGGCGCAGAAGATCCTCCGCGAGGAAATCTTGGCTAGAACTCCGCGCGCCGAGCAGGCCTTGCGCGCGGCGGATCCCAACTTGAAGTATTACGCCCTGCTGAGCCTGAGAGGAGACCAGGCCTATCTGCCCTTGGCGGACGGCGCCCAGGGGCTGAATCTGGTGCGTTTCCTCGGGAAGATTGGCTTCGACCAGGAGGTCGGGGTCACCGTCGTGATGGACGGCGACGTTCCGGAATACCGGTTTCTCATCGGCGGATGGGACCACGTGCTGCTGCAGAAGTCCGGCGAGCGATTTTTGATCCACAGCCACACCAAGTATTTCCTGAATCCGAAATCCCAGGTCATGAACAAGGGCG
>JADYZQ010000040.1 GCA_020853015.1 Deltaproteobacteria bacterium | reverse complement strand
TTGCAGGGCGACGAGGCCTGCTCCCTGAGCCAGGGAGATATCGTGACCTTCGGGACGCGCAGCTATCTGGTGGGAACCGCGACCCGGGGGAATATGAGCCTGACTCCCGTGCTGAGCGTTTCCTCGCAACAGCCCGGCTTTCAATGGGGCCCGGTGACCGTTTATCGGGCGGAGACGGGGGCCTACGCCATTCGCAACGACGGATCTCCCAACTTGTTGGTCGGCGGCAAACCCTTGCCTGCGGACGGAAATGCCTACCGGATTCGCAATCTGGAAACGATCCAGGTCGACGGGCGGAATTTCGCCTTCGTCGAATTCCCATAACGCAGTGCATCCAGCGAAAATCCCTTCCCTAAAGCCTCGTCGAGGCACGGAACTTGCTGTGCTCTGTAATACTTATCCTGGGGGCCCGGATAGGGGTCTGCGGTCTCCAGTCATTCAGCTTTTTGCGACCACTTAGCGTGAGAGTGGTGACGGGGGACACCAGATGGAAAAGGCCTTCGGGAAGACCGAGACCAACGCCCAATTTTTTTACGAGCTACTCCGCGGCGAAGACGGGGGCTTGAGCGACGACAAAATCGACGGCGCCCTGCCGGAGGCCCTGGGGGGCGGTCCCGCCGCCTCGAGCGGCTCCGGAAGCAATCCCGTCGACCAGCAGATCCAAGGCCACGAGGTTGTGGCCGCGGCCTTCAACCGCCTCACCAAGTATTACCCGAAGATCACCGAGCACTTCCAAAAGCTGGGCCTGGACCTGGCCGCCATGCTGGCCGCCGACGGGACCCTCAAGCCCGCCTTCGTCGCCCAGGTTCGCGACCGGCTCGCGGGCAAGGACGCCGCGGCCCCGAAGAGCGCCCTCAGTTACCAGTCCGCCCAGCTCTACATCGCCGAGCGCGAGGGGATCTCGACCCGCGACCCGCTCTTCGCGGAAAAATTTCAGGCGCTGATGGACAAACCCCAGGCCGAGCGCGACGCGGAGCTGAAGAAGTTTTTCGCGGAACCCAAGAACGCCGGGAAGCTGGTCCGTTGGGCCTTCCGTTATTCCGAGTTCTCCCTCTTGCCCTTCAAGGACCAGGTCGAGGTCTTCCAGGCGGCGGGCTTCGACGAGGCGGTGGTCAAGGCCGAGCTCGCGACGCTCTGGCAGGGCCGAAGCCTGCCGAAGCTGGTGGCCCAGGCGGCCCTGCTCAAGGGCTTGGAGCTGGAAGAGGCCGCCAAGGGCCTCGAGGGCGACGCGGCGCAGAAGAAGCTGCAAGAGGCGCGCTACCTGTTTCGGGCATCGGTCGAATTGGACAACCAAAACCCCCTGGCCCGACGGCGCCTCTCCACGCATCTCTTGCGGGAGCGCAAGTACGAAGGCGCGAGTTTTCACCTGGCCGAGGCGGTCAAGCACGAGACGGAAGTGCGCTACATGGTCGAGATCGCGCAGGGCCTCGCCATCGGCGACGCCCGTCTGCTGGGCGGCCACGCCGACCCCTGGGCCTTCGTCGCGGACAACCTGGTCTCGGTCCAGCGCTTCGCCGAAGCGGGCGCCGTCTACCATGAGGCCGCCAAGGCGGCGACGGCGCACGGGGATCATCCCGCTTCCCTGGCCTTCACCGAAAAAGAGCTCAAGATCGACGAGACCGCCAAGCCCCTGGCCCTGCAGTTCACCGAGCAGCAGAACCCCATCGCGACGGCCTTTTACAAGGCGCTCCGCGCCCAGGGCGTGCCCGGCCAGCTGATCGACGGTTCCAACGGCGACGCGACGAAGGCCGCAGACCGCAAGGTCGAGGCCGGCGAGGTCTTCGCCTACCTCGACTCGCATTGGAAGGACGAGCGCGTGCAGCGCGCCTTGCGGTCGATCAACTTTCCGGCCTTGCCCTGGGAGGCATCGGGGGCCAAGCCGCCCTACGTCGATGCCGCTTTCGAAAAACTTCCCTTCGCCGACAAGATGGCCGCCTGGCACGACTACGAGATCGGCTTGCTGAAAAAGGAGCAGCCGTTGGACGAGGGATTGCTCGAGAAGCGCCTGCGGCTCGCGAGCTTCTACCAACCGGCCAAGCCGGAGCGGCACAAGGCCTTGGGCGAGCTGCTGCTGCAAAAACAGCGTTACGCGGAGGCCGTGACGGCCTACCGGGCCGCGGACGCCGCGGCCGGTTCCGCGGATCTCGAGCTCAAAACCTCCCTGGGCCACGCCCTGTTCGGCGCCGGCGACTTCAAGGCCGCGCGCGACATGTATACGCTGGGCCTCGAGAAGAATCCCAAGGACGTTAAGCTGCTCAAGCTGCGCTTCGAGGCCAACGAGTACTACATCGCCACGCTCGACCCCGTCAAAGACGCCGACGCGCTGAAGGCGGCCACGGCCGAGCACGGCGCGGACGGGGCGCTGATCCTCGCGCTGGGCGCGAAGGACGAGAAGGCCAAGCTGGCCGACCTGGAGAAGCTGCTGGGCGAGCTGCACGGCGGGGACGGGGACAAGGCGCGGACGGTCGCGGCCTTGGCGGGGCTCAAGCCCGAAGAGCTGGGCGGCATCACCAAGAAGGACGCCATCGCCGCCGTCGAGGGCCTGGCGCAGAAATACTTAGGCCTGGCCGAGCAGGCCTACGCCGACCCCAAGGACGCCGAGCTGGTGCGCGCCGAGCTCAACGGCCTGGCCGCCGAGTGCTTCCAAATCCTCTCGCGCTTCGCCGCCGCGGACGGCGATCCCGAGGTCCAGCGCATGGCCAAGGTCTACGAGGGCTACGCGCTGATCGCGGAAGGCAAGATCGACGAGGGCGTCGCGCTGCTCACGCCGCTGCGCAAGATCCCCCAGGCCGACCGCATCCTGACCCACATCGAAAAGGGGAAGATGCGCCTGGTCAACCTCTCGGCCGCCGAGGCCTGGGAGCTCTACAACAAGGACATGGAGCG
>JADYZQ010000039.1 GCA_020853015.1 Deltaproteobacteria bacterium | reverse complement strand
GCGGAACCCTGGATGGAGCAAGTGACCGACGAGAAGTTAGCCGCCGGATAGTACCGCGAGAAGGTCACCTTGTCGTCGTAATGCAGGGTGTTGAGGTTGGCGCCGGGCACGAACAAGCCGATCATCGTCGGAATGTTCTCCAACACGCAGCCTCCCGCCCCCGTCTGGCAATCGATGTAGTTCTGCTTGTTGGTCAAGGTATGGTCCAGCCCCAGATAATGGCCGACTTCATGGACGACGGTTCCCTTGAGCTCGTCGAGCGTAATGCCGCCCGCAGGACAAGCGCCCTCGTTATCCGAGGTGGCGGGATTGTCGCAGTTGGGATCCGGAGCGATCACCGGCTGCAGGCAGGCCCCCGAAATGACCATCTGGGAGCTCTTGAGAATGGGCGAGGTGATCGTGCCCTGGGCGTCGTTGTTCTGCTGCGGCAGGATGGCCGCGAAGGCCAAGATGCTGAAACGGGCGCACTGACCTTGGATGGCGTCGACGATGCTGCGCTCGGGGACATTGGAGCTGTCGAAGATGACCGAGTTCAGGCACTCGGTATTCGGATCGGAATCGTAGCACCCCGACGCCGTGACGTTGGAAGGCGTCGAACCGCCGAAGAAGCTGCCGACCCAAAAATTTTCGATGTTGTCGAAATTGACATCGACACCCAGCGAGGGTCCCTCTTGAATATCGATGCTGGCATTGGGCACATTGTCCCAGGCCGCGAAGGCGTCGCGGACGATCTGAACGGCGTCGGTGTTGTTGACCTCGATGTTTTTGGTGAGGGCGCAACCGCCGCCGCCACCGCCGCCGGTGTCGCCGCCGTCGGCCGCCGTGTTCCCTTTGATGGGGCCGCTTTCGGCGCGCCAGATGACCGGGCCCTGCCAAAGCACCGGTTCGCCGGCCGGCGTAGTCGAGAAGGCGCCTCCGGCCTGGGCCGCCGAGGCCGCCAAACTCAATCCCGTGAAAACGATGAAACCTTGGAAAATCTTGTTCAATGGGCTCCTCATATTATCTCCCCTCCACCGACAAAACGGTTCTTACGGCCGACTCCAGGACCTCGGGAGTCAGATCCTCTTCCGAGGCCAGCTCCGGCGTGTCGAAGCCCTCGTCGACGATGGGGCCCTTGCGCAGGAATTTCGAGGCATTCGGATTCACCTTCATGAACTTGTCGCGAATCGCGGTGTTCTTGAAAAAGAGCCCCTTGCCGGCGGGGGAAACCGCCACCTTGCGTCCATCGACTTCCTTATAAATGTAGACGCCTTGACTGCCGAAGGCATAGCTCGTCAGGCCTACAACGGATTTGCCGTAAAAGATATGAAGCCCCTCTTCCCCGACCACGGGCCGGGGAAAGTCCTTCATCTCGCCGGCGTACATCTTGACCTTGATCGTCGCCGGCGTCTCGCTGGCGGGATAATCCTTGTTGCCCTTGAGGATCTTGCTGCATTCGATCGTATATTCGACGGCGGGCAAGGCACGGGTGCTGTTCGGAAAGGTGACGCTGGCAGGAGATTGGCTCAGCACCTTCCCCGAACAAATCAAGGCGTTGACCCCCGCGCCGCCGATGACGTAGTCGAATCCCGGAGCCGCGATCCGGGTGGTCGCCCCGGCGGAAACGCTTACCAGAGCCGCCACGGCAGCCGCCGTCAGGCCCGTCAAAAATCTTCGTAATTGCATTTGAATGCCTCCTCTAGGGGTGAGTGAAATCAAATTCTAAACCAAAGACTTAGACCGGGGCAACCAAGATTTGCACGGCCCTTTTTCGCTCCGCAGGAGGGTAAAATCCCCCCAAAAATAGGCCGCGGTCGCCATAAACCCATAGACGCGCCACCAAGCCCTTTTGTTCAAATGGTCTGTGAGGATTATCGCCCCGCATACACCCAGGTGTTGCCCTCCGCGTTAAATTTCTTAACGCTTTAATTTCCAGGGATCTTTGGGTAAATTGATGAAAATGCGGGAATATTCCTCCAGATTGTTCCGTTTCGCCCTCTGGTGGCTGGGTCTCTTGCGCCGCCCCTATCTCTGGGCGCGCAAAAAATGGGCGCCCTGGTTCGAGCAGCGCATCGATCCGGCGCGCAACCTCGACACCACGCGGATGCTCGCCAAGTTCAACGCCTTCCACCGCCTCTTCTTCAGCCGCGGCTTCGACACCATCCGCTTCAGCGACGAGGACCTGCAAAACCTGACGCAGGCCGGGCAGCGCGGGCCCCTGGTCTTCCTGATGCGCAATTGGGGCCAGGTCGAGTACAACTTCTTCAACCACCTCTTCTTAAGCCGTCAGCTGCCCTTGGTCGCCCACAACAACATGGTCCGGATGGGCCACTGGATGCCGAGCCACCAGATCCGCCCCATCCTCTTCCAAAAGATCGACCGCTTTTTCGTCGACAAGGCTTGGCCCTACAACGACGGCCTCTTCGACCCGGCCAAGGCCTTGGCCGAGAAGCGCCCCATCCTCTACTGCCTCAACCTGCCGAAGGGCACGCGCTGGATCGAGGCCGAGCACGAGGCGCAGCGCGCGATCTTCCGCGAGCTGCTGACGGTGCAGAACGGCTTCGAGCAGCCCATCCAGCTGATCCCGCTGCACTTCATCTACGACAAGCATCCGGGAAAGGCGAAGAAATCGCTGACGGACATCCTGCTCGGCAACCGGGAGAACCCCGGCTACTTCCGCAAGATGTTCCTCTTCCTCCGCAACTACAAGAAGCGCGCGGTCGCCAAGATCGGCGAACCCCTCGACCTGCGGCGCCTGGCCGCCCTCTACGGGGGCGAAAACAACGAGGCGACGGCCGAAGGGCTTTCGGTGCAGGTGCAGCGCGCCTTCGAGATGGAAAGCCGCCAGGTCACCGGCCCCAAGCTGCAGAGCAGGCGCAGCTTTTTGGCGAAGATCGTCGAGGCCCCCCGCTTCCGCGACCGGCTCGAGCACATCGCGACGCAAGAAAACATCTCTTTCGAGAAGGCCGAAAAAAAGGCCCTGGGCTACCTGCGCGAGATCGCAAGCGACATCAACTTCACCGTGATAGAGCTGTGGGACTTCTTCCTCAGCTGGCTCTTCAACAGCCTCTACGACGGCCTCGAGGTCGACCAGGCCGGGCTGGCCAAGGTCAAGAAGGTGGCGAAGGATTCGCCGCTGGTCCTGATCCCCTGCCACAAGAGCCACGTCGACTACCTGCTGCTCAGCTACATCTTCTACCAGAACGACTTGAGCCTCCCGCACGTCTGCGCGGGCATCAACCTCAATTTCTGGCCGCTGGGGCCGATCTTCCGCAAGTCGGGCGGCTATTTCATCCGCCGCAGCCTGCCCGGCGACGCGCTCTACCCGCTGGCGCTGAAAAGCTACGTCAAAGAGCTGATGCGCGAGGGGTATTTCCAAGAATTCTTCATCGAGGGAACTCGCTCGCGTTCGGGCAAGCTCTTCCCCCCGAAGACGGGGCTGCTCAACATGATGGTCGAGAGCTTCGCCGACGGCGGCGTGAGCGACGTCTATTTCGTGCCGGTGGGCCTGGGCTACGAGCGGGTGCTGGAGGAGCGGGCCTATCTGAAGGAAAGCAAGGGCGCGAAGAAATCGAAAGAAAAGTTCAGCGACCTCTTCCGGCTGCCGAAGTTCCTGCGCCGCCGCTACGGCAAGGTCTACATGCAGTTCGCCGAGCCGATCTCCCTGCGCGCGGCCTTAAACCACGAGGGCGAGGCGCCCGTCGACCCGGCCCGTCTCAAGCAGACGGTCGCCGAGCTGGCCGAGCGGATCTGCGTGGCGATCAACGAGGTGAGCACCGTGATGGCCTCGGCGCCGGTCGCGACCGCCCTGCTCGCCCCGCACGGCAAGTCGATCACCCCGCAGCAGGTCGCCGACAAGGCGCGCGAGCTATTGGACTGCGCCCGGCAAAGCGGTGCGCGCCTCAGCGAGGCCCTGCGCGAAAAACCCGAAGAGGCGATGGAGGAGGTCTTGGCCCGATTCATCGCCGAGGGTCTGGTCCGCGAGCACCACGACATCGAGGGCCGCTTCTTCACGGTGAAAGAAGAGACGCGGGGGCACCTGGATTTCTTCAAGAACCAGGGGATTCATGCCTGGGCCAAGGAGGCGGTCGCGCAGATCTGCGAGAAGAAGGCGCCGGGAAAACTGGAAGCGGTCCATAGCCTATTGAGCAAGGAATTCTTCTTTGCCAACCCCGTAGGGGCGTTCCCCCCTCAGCCGGGGGACAAGCGCGAACGGCCCCTACAGCCGCCGCAATGGCTCAGCGATATCCTGCTGCCGACCCTCGAATCCTACTGGCTCAGCCTCTACGTCATCGAGCAGATCCCCTTCGACAAGTGGGACGCGCGCAAGCTCGCGCAGAAGATCCTCGAGCTGGGCGAAACGCTCAAGATGCGCGGCATCCTCGAGTTTCCCGAAAGCCTCTCCAGCTTCCCCATTCAAAACGCGATCGCGCGTTTCGTCGAGATGGGCATCCTGCGCAACCACCAAGAGGACATGGGCCCCGCCGGCAAGAAGCTCTTCTCCCCGGGCCCCGATCTCGAGGCGCGCGAGGGGACGCTGCGTCTCTTGGAGGACCTCTTGGGGAAGCCCCGCAGCCGGCCCCGCGAGAAGGGCGAGTTCTCGGCCTTCCCGAACGTGATCCCCCTCCTGCCCAAATCGGAAAAGGGCTGAACCATGCGCGTCGCCCTCCTGGGAGGCTCCTTCGACCCGCCGCACCGTGCCCACGTCCAGGTGATCGAGCATCTCCTGCAGGGCGGGCGTTTCGACGAAGTATGGGTCCTCCCCTCCCCGCAAAACCCGCTCAAGCCGGACTCGGCCCCCTTCGAGGACCGTCTGGCCATGTGCCGGCTGGCCTTCGAAGGGCTCGATCCCAGGGTGCGTGTCAAGGACGACGAGGGCGCCCTGACCGGCTACACGATCGACCTGATCCGGCACCTGAAGCAGCACTACCCGAAGGCCGAGTTCACCTTCGTCGGCGGATCCGATTTAAAAGACGAGCTCCCGCGTTGGAAGGAAATCGAGGCGCTGAAAAAAATCCTCCATTTCGAATTTCTCCCCCGCCCACCGGACCCGGCTTCGCCCTTCGACGCGATCAGCGCGACGGAGGTGAGGGGAAAGATAAAAAAAGGATTGCCGGCCGACGACCAAGTGCCTAAATCTGTGCTCGCGTACATTAAAAACCGAGGACTTTACTAAAAAAACTATCGCCCTTTTTTTGACAGCGGCAGAAAGAATAAATTCCCCTTTACGAAGGGCCGGTCAGGGAGGGAAGGGGTTCCCCGTAGGCTTTCCGACTGTCTGAGCGTCCTTAACAGTCACTCTCAAGGCAGGGAGTTTCTTTACTGCAAGGCCATATGATAAACCGCGAGTTTCGGAGAGCCGGAGGGGAACCCCTTCCCTCCCCCACCGGCCCGGGGCGGCAAGAACGATAACTCCGGCATAAGAAAAAAATTATGCGAATCGACAAAGCCCTAGTCGTCTACAACAAGCCCCTCTACCAACTCCACGTCCTGGAGCAAAAAGACCCCCACTACATCGGCCTGCTAAAAAAGAAGCACCCGACGACGCGGCTCTGGCGCGCCGTCCACGCCATGCATCACGAGACCCTCGAGGGCGTACAACGGACGCTGGAATTGCTGGGCATCGCGACCGACACCGTCTTCCGCGGCCAGCTCAAGAAGATCGGAAATTACGACTTGGTGGTCACGGTGGGCGGCGACGGGACTTTCCTCGACATCAGCCATATCCTCGGCAACCAAGTCCTGCTGGGCGTGAACTCCGCCCCCATCGACAGCACCGGCGCGCTGTGCCGGGCGCGGGTCGGCGACTTCCTCACGGTCTTGGTCGAGCTGATCGCCGGCAAGCGCAAGCCGCAGTGGATCCCCCGGCTTAAGGTGAAGGTGAACGGTAAGGCGGTGGCCCCGCCCGTGCTCAACGAGGTGCTGTTCGCCAACCAAAGCTCCGCGGGCACCGCGCGCTACCGCGTGCTCGTCGGCAAGACGGCCGAGGAGCAGAAGAGTTCCGGCATCTGGATCGCGGCGCCGACCGGCTCGACGGCGGCCATTCGTTCCGCCGGCGGCAAACCGATGCCCCTGACCAAGCCGGCGATGCAGTACGTGGTGCGCGAGCTCTTCCCCGAGCCGGGCAAGCGCTTCCGGATCCGGAAGGGGATCCTGCCGAAGGGGAAGAAATTGACGATCTACTCGCGGATGCGGCAAGGGGCGCTGTTCATCGACGGAAACAAAATTTCGGTGCCGCTCAATTTCGGGGATAAGGTCGAGATTTCGGCCGATGGAAAGCCGCTGCGGGCGGTGCTGTAGAGACTTGCGCTCGCCCCTACTTCCCTAAAGCCAACAATACTTCGGTCGCGATCTCCTCGATCGCCTTCGCCGTCACGTCGATCGCAGGGATATTGCCTAGTTGGTCGAAGACGCGCCGCGCGTAGTCCAGCTCCTCGTTGATGCGGTCGAAGCTGGCGTATTCCTCGGAGAGGGGCCGTCCCAGCTTGATCAGCCGGGTCTCGCGCAGCTGGACGAGCTTTTCGGGGTTGATCGTGAGGCCCACCATCTTGCTCTTGTCGACGTGCTCAAGCTCCTGCGGGATCGGAACCTCGCGCACCAGCGGGATGTTGGCGACCTTGTGGCCGCGGAAGGCCAGGTAGACGCTGAGCGGGGTCTTGGAAGTGCGGGAGATGCCGATCAGCACGATGTCGGCTTGGCCGATCGTGTCGAGCCCCATGCCGTCGTCGTGCTTCACGGTGAACTCGATGGCCTCTTGGCGGCGGAAATACTCGTTGGTGAGCTTGTACTTGAGGCCCGGCTCGTCGCTGGGGTGCGAGTGCAGGTAGGTGGTGAAGACGTCCATCACCGGGCCCATGATGTCGACCGCGACGACTTGCTGCTTGGAGCATTCCTCGAGGAACTGCTCGCGCAGGTGTTGGCCGACGAAGGTGAAGATGATGATGGCGTGCTTCTTCTTGGCCTCGCCGATCACGTGGACCATCTTGGGGTGGTCGGTCACGCGGGCCTTGCGGACGATGTTGACGTTCTCGATCTTGAACTGTCGCAGCGCCGCGAAGGAGAGATTCATTGCCAGCTCGCCGGTGGCGTCGCTGACGGCGAAGATGTGGTACGTGGGGGCTTGCTGTGCCATACGCTTTTGCTCTTTTTCTCGCTTTTGCGTTCTTATCCTGGAACGCGGCGGCCGATGGGTTGGTCTTAATGCGTCGTCCCTGCTTGTCGCCCGGTCTCCGGGCCTCTGAGGGGCTCCCTTCCGGGCCCTGCGGAACTCGCACCCTCACATTGCATCGAGCGCCCTTCTCCTAGGAAACGATACTCCCAACTTCTGCCGCCGCTCCTTAGTCCTTAAGGAAGGCTCAGACAGGTCCTCGGTCCCTCCAGGGCCCCCCAGATCCCCTCCGACCTACCGCTTACAAAAATAAGAAGGGGGGGACAAAGAAAAATTTAAATAGAAAAAAATGAGTCTCTTAACCTCTACCCTATAATAGAAGCCCGTTGACAGCTCGGGATCATCCCTGGAGGGACCGAGGACCTGTCTGAGCCTTCCTTAAAGCCTGGTCCAACTCCGCAAGGCATTAAAATTCGGCTCCGAGGAGGTGGCGGCAACGGCAATAATAATACCGCGAGTTCCGCAGGGCCCGGAAGGGATGAATCCCGAGATGCCGACGGGCCACCTCAATTCCCCGGCAGCAGTCGCACCTTCTCGCTATTCTCTAAGGAAGACTCCCCAGCCCCAGCCCCGGCCACGGCTGCGGCCGCGGCGCCCTCCCCTTGCCCATGCAAGCGCCCCATCTTGTCGCCGAATTTCGCCAGCCGCCCCTCCGCGTCTTCGAAGGCCCCCTGCGCGTTGTTCAGGTGCACGCCCACCTTGCGGAAGGCCTCGGCGATGCGCCCCAGGTCCGCGCCCAGGCGGTTCAGGCCGTTTAAGATTTCCTTGGCCT
>JADYZQ010000038.1 GCA_020853015.1 Deltaproteobacteria bacterium | reverse complement strand
GGCGCGGCCAAGCGCGTCGGCCGCGTCATCGCCCTGACCCTCGCGGCGGCCGGCGCGGACATCCTCATCCATTACAACCGCTCCGACAAGGACGCGAAGGCCCTGCAGGCGCAAATCCGGAAAAAATTCAAAAGGACGCCGGGCCTGCTGCGCGGCGATCTCGCCAAATTCTCCGAATTGAAACGCTTGGCCGAGGAAGCCTGGAAGCTCCGCAAGAAGGTCGACGTCCTCGTCAACAACGCCTCCACTTTTTATCCGACGCCGCTCGGCAAGGCGAGCGAGGCCCAGTGGGAAGACCTCTTCAACGTCAACGCCCGCGCGCCCTTTTTTTTAAGCGAGGCCCTAGGGCTCAAGATGAAAAAGCGCGGCAAGGGCAAGATCGTCAACATCGCGGATTGGGCGGCATTGCAGCCCTACACGCAGTACGTCCCCTACTGCGCCAGCAAGGCGGCCCTGGTCGCCGTCGGCCAAGGCATGGCGCGGACCCTGGCCCCCGAGGTGCAAATCAACACCATCCTGCCCGGCCCGGTGATGTGGCCCGACGACCTGGGCCCGGCGGTGATGAAGAGCGTGATTCGCAGCACGCCGCTCAAGCGCATCGGCACGCCGCAGGATATCGCCAACGCGGCCAAATTTCTCATCGAAGGCAGCGATTTCATGACCGGCTCGCTCGTCCACGTCGACGGCGGCAGGCACATCGACTGAAAACCCATGTACCGCGTCGTCAAAGAACTTAGCTTCTGCTACGGCCACCGCCTGCTGGACTACCAGGGCAAATGCGCCCACCCCCACGGCCACAACGGCCGCGTCGAGATCGAATTCGGCGCCGAGCGGCTCGACCACCGCGGCATGGTGATCGACTTCGTCGACATCAAGGCCGAGGTGAAACGCTTCCTCGACGAGGAGCTCGACCACAAGATGCTGCTGCGCCGCGACGACCCGCTGACCCGCATCCTGCAGGACCTGCGCGAGCCGGTCTTCGTGATGGAGCAAAACCCCACCGCCGAGAACATCGCCCGCGTCATCTTCGACTACGCCCAGGGGCGCGGGCTGCCGATCCTCTCGGTCCGGCTGTGGGAGACCGAGTCTTCTTACGCGGAATACCGTCCCGAAAGGAAATAGCCATGCTCCTCAAATTCACCCAGGAGGACCTGGAAGTTTTTTCCATCCCAGACTTCGCCAAGCGGATGGCCGGGCTCAAGGCGAAGATCCGCCCCAAGCTAGAGGCCCTGGGCGAAGAGCTGGGCCCCGCACTGATAACGGCCTTCAAGCAGGAATTCTTCGCCCACACCGCCAAACATATGCGCCGCACGGTCAACCCGCCCGACGAGACCTGGGTGGCCTTGGGCCCCGAGTCGCGCGGCTACAAGGCCTACGTCTACCTCGCCTTCTGCATCGGCAAGGCCGGTGCCCAGGCGCGGGTGGTGATGAAGGACGAGTCCGCCAACCGCCCGCTGCTGGGCGCCAACCTCGTCGCCAATCGAGGTTTTTTCGAGCGCCATGCCGCCGACTTCAAGGGCCTGGCGGACTATACCAAGCGCGACAAGGACTACCGCCCCGCGAAAATCGCCTCGCTCGAGACCTTCCTCGCCGAGACCGGCCGGCGCCTGCAGGATCTCAAGTCCGCCCTCTTCGACGTCGGAGTCGAGCTGAAGCCGCTCAGCGCCACGCTGGCGCAGGACATCCTCAAGGCCTGGGACAAGCTCTATCCCTTCTATGAATGCGGCTTGAAGAAAGGGGTGAAGTTCCGATGAAGATCTACACGAAGAAGGGCGACCAGGGGCAGACCTTCCTCTTCGGCGGCGGCCCCTATCCCAAGGACAACGAGCGGATCGAGGCCTACGGCAGCGTCGACGAGCTGAACAGCGTCCTCGGCTGCGCCCTGACCGAGCTCGCGGACGAAACGCTGGCCGCGGCCCTGACCGAGGCCCAAAGGCAGCTCTTCATCGTGGGGGCCGAGCTGGCCGCGGTGAACCCGACGCCCGAGATGATCGCGGGCTTCATCCAGGACCGCCACGTCAAGGCCCTCGAGCGGCAGATCGACGCCTGGGAAGGCGAGCTCGAGCCCTTGAAGCAATTCATCCTGCCCGGCGGCGCAAAGGCCTCCGCCCTCCTCCACCTGGCACGCACCGTCTGCCGACGCGCCGAGCGGCAAGTCGTGACCGTCTCGCACGACCAGGCGGTCCGCCCCGAGCTGCTCGTCTATTTAAACCGCCTCTCCGACTGGCTTTTCGTTCTCGCGCGGCTGGTCAACCGGCGCGCCAAGGTCGAAGATGTCCTATGGGAGGGAATTTAAGAGTCTAGATAGAACGCTTCACGCCTTTGCCACGATGCGATGCCATCATTTTCGGCGTGACGTAAACTCCGATCAGGGGCCTTTTGGAAGGGCGCGGATTGGCGAAGTCGCTGACGAAGCCTTTCCGGGTACGAATTTCGACATGGCCCGCGCCGCGTCCGCCATAAACCAGGATGGCGCCTAGGGGGGCCTTGTAGGGGTTCTTCACGGGGATCTTTTTGAAAGCGTATTTTCGCTGCAGTTCGCGGCCGGCCTGCTTGGCGTATCGGGTGGACGGGCGGCTGGAAACCACTTTGGCTTTCACCAAAGCATTCTTGACGGCGCGCCAACATAGGCGACGGGAATGCTTTCGGGCGCGAGCATTGGCAATTTTCGCGGCCGCTTGCATGCGCGGATCATAACTCACGGATATCTTCGGCGGCGGGCGCCGCAGGCCAGGGGAGTGTTTTTTGGATTTGGCCGCGACCGGATGGGCCAACACGAGGATAGCCCCAAGGACGAGAATAAGAGTGAAGAAAGATCGCCGCACCCAAGCGAAATTTAAGCATTTTTTATAAATAATCAACTGAATTTTGAAATTAAACAAGCAGAGAGTGAATGAACTCGTGCAAACCGGACAGGACCCATTCAGGGATTGCAACGTTTAGCGCGCTCCTTGTCATGCGGGGTGAAATCATTCGCCTTCGCCCGGCTTCCGAATTATCTTCGCCCCCGTGAAGAGCGACCTCTCCCCTCCCACCCTCGCCCGCCGCTTGGGCTTCTTCGCCCTGATCGTCTACGGGATCGGCGACATCCTCGGCGCGGGAATATACGCCCTCGTTGGAAAGGTGGTCGGCATCTCGGGGGCGGCGGCCTGGGCGACCTTCCTGATCGCCGCCCTGGCCGCGGTGCTCACCGGCTTGAGCTACGCCGAGCTCAGCGCCCGCTTCCCGGTGGCGGGCGGGGCGGCCGCCTTCGTGCGGCGCGCCTTCCCCGGCAAGCTGCCCGCGACCCTGATCGGCGTCTTCGTCCTCGGCACCGGCCTCGTCTCGGCCGCGACCGTCACCACCGCCTTCGCGGGCTACTTGCAGCAATTGGTCCCCTTTCCCGAGTGGCCGGCTCAGCTCCTGTTGGTGGGCGGCATGAGCTTTTTGAGCTTTTGGGGAATCCAAGAATCCTCGCGGGTGAACTTCGTACTCACCGCCGTCGAGGTCGGCGGCCTGATCGCCGTCATCGCCTTGGGCCTTGCGATGATGAGCGGCGGCGCGATCCAAAATTTCGCGGCGGCCGCGCGGGCCGATTTCGAGTGGGGCGCCGTGCTGGGCGGGGTGACGATCGCCTTCTACGCCTACATCGGCTTCGAAGACCTGAGCAACCTGGCGGAGGAAGCGAAAGACCCGAAACGCGACCTGCCCCGCGCCATCCTGATCGCCATCTCCGTCTCCACCGTCGTCTACATCCTGGTCACGCTGGCGCTCCTGATCCACGTGCCCAAGGCCGAGATCGCCGCCTCCAAGACCCCGCTCC
>JADYZQ010000037.1 GCA_020853015.1 Deltaproteobacteria bacterium | reverse complement strand
TCGCGGGCTCGGGCTTCGGCGCGCCGGGCTACATGCGGCTCTCCTACGCGACCAGCATGGAGAACATCCAAAAGGGCCTCGACCGCATCGAGAAGGCCTTGGGCGATTTTCAGCCTTAAAAAGTCGGCGTCGGCGGGAAGTCCGCCGGCAGGTTGACCCGCGAGTCGTCGGGCAGGAGCAGCTCGAGGAAGGGCACGTTTGTCACGTCAATATCGATGTCCAGGCAGGTGCTCTGGTCGACCTCCACGGCCGTGGAGAGCTCCGCGCAGACGGCGAAGAAGTTCTCGATGGGCGGCGGAGGCACCAACGCCAGCGACGGGAAGAGCGTGAAGTTCTGCAGGGTGCCGCTCCAGAAGTTGAAGTCGGTGCGGTAGCGGGCGACGTACTGCAGGGTGGAGGGCGGCTCAACCGGCGTGCCGTCGCTGTTTACTTGGTTGTTGCTGTAGCGGATGGTCTTCAACAGGCGGTCCTCGCTGGGGTCGGTGTCGTCAAGGGCGGTCTGCTCGGTTCGCACATAGGCGACGTTCGAGTCCGGCGTGAAGAAGATCGACTGGAACAGGGTGAAATATTCCGTGAATTGATCCAGCGGACGCGCCGGATTGCGATGATTGTAGTTGACGCCCAAATTGCTGAGACCGACCGGCGGATCCGACGGATTGATGAAGATACTGATGCTCAGCCGGAAGCTGCCGGCACCGGGATTGCCCTCGTCTTCGGGCGTGTCCGGGTCGTCGGGGATATTGAGCTGGTCGAAGCATCCCGCGATGAAGGGCACGAATTCGCCGTTCAGGGCGGTATCGCGCCAGATGCGGTAGCAAACCGGCTGCAGATCCTCGAAGGGAGCCTCGGAGGGACAGACCGAGTCGCAGCCGGTGGGACAGGTGCAGCCGGTGCCGTCGTCATCCCCGTCGCCGTCGTAGTCGAAGGCGGAAAAATCGATCTTGAGACGTTGATCGGGAAAAAAGCTCCCCGAGTCGAAGAATCGCGTGATGGGATTGAAGGGAATCTGGAGTTGAGAAAGGCTGTTGAGGAACAACTCCACCTGGGTATTGACGAATTCGTTCGTGGTGAAGCCGAAGACGATCCCGTCGAAGTACTCGCCGCCCACCGGCAGGACTTGGGGCTTGAAGCCGCCATCGTCCGCGACGAATTTCAAGGTGGCTCCGCCGCCGACCACGTTGGTCTCGCTGACGTCGATGGCGACATCGTCCGGGAAGGAGAGCGAGGCCGGGAGCTCCGCCAGCGGCGCGGGGGCCGTGGCGGGGTTCAGGGCGGTGCAGGCGATCCCTAAGGCCGCGAGGATCGGCGCGAGGATAGTCCAAAATCGTTTTTTGAGCTCTTGCATCACGTCTTAAGGCTCCACGCAGCAAACGCCGTTGCAGGCCATGTCGAAGCTGCCTACGCCGAAGCCGATCAATTCGTTGCAGACGGGCTGGCCGAAGGTCCCGCACTCTACCGCAAAACCCAGGGACTCGATGATCGGGCAATCGACCTCGGGATTCGGCTCGAAGACGAAACAAATCTCGGAGGTGAGGGCGATGCCGCAGACGCCGAAACCGGCGGCCCCGCCGCATTCTCCCGGATTCACCGGGTCGTCGCATAAGTCGCCGAAGGTGTCCGAGGGGACGAATTCGCAGCAGCCGTTCGCGTTGCATTGGTGCCCGAATTGCGCGCAACCGCCCGTCAGGCCGTAACGATCGTTGATCTCATCCGCGCGCTGACAGGTCATCTTCAGGCTGGTGTCCGAGGGCGGGCAATCCTGGCAGCAACCGCTGGTACAACCCAAGTCCAAGGAACAGTCGCTCGGACCCTCGCAGGCATCCACGCCGGGGGCGCAGGGGCAGGCGTCTCCCTTGCCGTCCAAATCGCTGTCGAGCTGGTCCTGGTTCTCGATGGCCGGACAGTTGTCGCAAAGGTCTCCCACCCCATCCGCGTCGGTGTCAGATTGGTTGGGGTTGGGCAGGTTCAGGCAGTTGTCGGTCAAGTCGTCCCTAAAATCGTTGTCGGCGTCTTGAAAGCAGCTGGAGGCATTGAGCGAGGAAAGGCAATTCAAACCGGCGAAGCGGCCGGCGGACTGCAGGACCTCCACCACCGGCGACGGAGGCAGGCCGGCGGACTGAAATACCAGCGAGAACTTCGAACCGATCTGCAGGATCTCCAGATCCCCCGTAACGCCCGAACCCTGCATGTTCAGGGTAATGCCGGCCTGGGTAAGATCGGGATTGCAGCCGGGAAAGTCGATTTGGAAATTATAGGCGAAGGTGCCGTTCATCAACTGGCCGGTGCCGACCAGGACGCCGCGAAAGGCGATGGTGCCGACGAGGACGTAGGAGCAGTCTTCGCCTTCGGAGGCCGTGCAATCCCCCTTAAGGTCCGCTGCACCCGCCTCGGAGGTGGCGACGCTCGCCGAGAGGTTTGACTGGCACAGCATGTCCGGGATGCTCGCCGTCTTGGCAAAGTTTTGGGAATTCAACGAAAGGCTCGTAGCCTCGGAGAGACCCAAGGCGTTGAGGGCGGCGGCGGCGGTGACGATCGCGGCCGAGATGCTGTTGATGCGGCTGGCGTTCGCCCCGGTGAACTTGTTCTGGGTCAAAAGTTCGGTCTCGGAAGGCTCGCCTCCGCCGCAGGCAACCAAGAGGCTGATGACCACCGGGATAATCCAATTTCGACGCATCTTCCCTACCCCTCACTATCCCCTAGAATGTCTCGATGAAATGATTTTAAAGGAAGTCGTTACATCTTGAAAAGCTTTAATAACGTCTCGAGGAAATTTTCCGTGCCGAAAAATAGACGGGGGGCCTTAGCCCCCCGTAATTATTTGGACTAATACCGACGCTTTGTACTCTAGTAGACGCCGATTTGGTTTCCGTCCGCGCAGCCATCCGCGGAAGAATTCACGCACTTCGTGGTCTCCAGGGTGTTGCAACCGATGGCGGTCGGATTGGCCGTCGGGCAGAAGAAACTGGTCTCGGACCGCCTACGCTCCTTGCAGCCGAGTCCGCCGACTTGCGTGCCCGTATTGCAGCTGATCGTTCCGTTGGTGAGATGCTGGTTTCCGACATCGATAATGGGGAAGCAGGGTTGTATCAAATCGATGTTCCAGAGGATCTTCCCGACGCGAATGGATTCCGCAAAGGTTGAATTAGGCACCAAGTTGACAATGGAGGTCGCCTGGAATGTCGGGTCCAATTCCGTGCAAAGGTTGCTGGTGCTGGCCGGAGCAACCGCGCAAGTGAATTGGTTGTTGGGGTCGATCTGGCTCCTATCCATGTCGCATTGACTGCAGGCGTTGACCAGCGGGGATGCGTAATATTCAATGCCGCGGTCGTCCTTGGTCATGCCGCCGAAGACTTCCACGCCGTTGAAAAAGGCCCGGGTATCCTCCGAGATCGTGCATCGGGCGGCGCATACCCGCACGCTACCTAAATTACATTGATCGGCTTGTTCTATTTTGAGGCACTCGGCGTAACAGCCTTCGTCGACATTTCGAGTGGTTGCGTGGCCCACCGCCGAGGCAAACAATAGCCCGCAGCCTGCCACTATCCCTATCAGCAGTTTTCCCATATTCCCTCCTTGGATAACCCCGATTCCCCACGAATCCCCACTTCCAAAGGGCCCCACCCCTTTCCTTAGGTGAAATACGAGAAGGAATCCGAAGTCGCTTCTTTTAAGTGATGCAGGTTTAATTTATACGCAATGCTAATACTGTTCAAAAATTTGTACAAATGCTTTTGGTCAGGTTTGAAAAAAAATTCCGCCAATTTTGAAAATATTTCCAAAGAACGCCTTGGCACACGGTCCCGGGAATCTCACGGCGCCGCCTCCAACCGCTCCACGGCACAAGCGACGATAATTATTGGGCTTCCCGAAAAAAATTCCGCCTATCCCGTCAGCGGCAGGGCCCGCTTGAGTCTCGAGAAGAAGCCTCCCTTCGCGGCGCCCTTTTCTTTTTCCCGATCCTCGAAGAGCTTTTTCTGAAAACGCTGATTCAAGTAGCGCGAGCGATACTCCTCGGGCAGCGAGGCGGCGATCCCCTCGAGGACCTGGATCCCCTTTCCAAAAAGCTCGAGGGCCTCGGCGCGCG